>DATNRH010000295.1 GCA_036703605.1 Candidatus Obscuribacterales bacterium
TCAAGTCATGGTGCCGTTAATCTTGCAATGGATTCATCCTAATAGTGTGGTTGATGTGGGCTGCGGGGATGGATCCTGGCTATCGGTGTTTCAAGCTGAGGGGGTGAACGATATCTTGGGTCTTGATGGCGACTATGTTCAGCCAGATACGTTACAAATTCCTCAAGACCGCTTCATCGCCACCGATTTAAGCCAACCCCTGCAGCTTGAACGCAGGTTTGACCTGGCTCTGTCCCTAGAGGTGGCTGAGCATTTGTCCGAGGAGAGCGCCGATCGCTTTGTGGAATCCCTGGTTCAACTCAGTGATGTGATTCTATTTTCAGCAGCCATTCCCCACCAGGGCGGCACCCATCATGTCAACGAACAATGGCCAGACTATTGGATTCAGCGCTTCCAGTCCCATAATTATCTGGTTTTAGATATTCTGCGCGATCGCCTTTGGGAGGATCCGGCCGTGCAGCCTTGGTACGCCCAAAATAGTTTCATATTTGTCAAAGGCGATCGCCTTTCTGCCTATCCTCACCTAGAAGCGATCGCCCCAGATCATCCAAAAGCGATCGTCCATCCAACTATCTATCTACAAAAATGTATCGACTCATCACCTCCACCCGCAGACGAGCCCCCTGAACCATGGGCATCTCCTATTCTTCAGCTTCTGGATGTGACCTTGGATCCTGCGGAACTCCATTGTGGCGATCGTGTGACGATTACCATTCACTATCAACTGAAAGCGTCCCTAGAGTCTGCTCTGTTTACCATCAGTCTCAGTGATGCATCAGGTCACATTTATCTAGATACAGAAATCATCATCAACCCATTGCCGACAGACATCACCGTTCCGCATACCCTAGATTTACATATTGAACGACTAGATCTAGCACAAGGAATTTACTTTATTAATCCCGGCATTTTTTCGCCAGACTGGGAAGCAACCTATGCTTTTCAGTGGCATCAGTATCCCTTAGAGATTCAGTCTTCTCCTTCTCAAAAAGGACTCCTCCATCCGCCTCTACACTGGTCATCCGATCAACCGTTGCCTATGGACTCACTATGATGAATGTCTCGCAGCTTATCCGCCATCCATCTATCTGGAGACTGCTAGGACAAATCCTAGTCAAGATCGTTCTACCCTTTTTGCTGGGGTTAGGACTGATGCTAGCGGGTGGGATGACGGAGCTAGCGCTTGCTGATCAAACGAGCCCAGCGATCGCCACCTTAAAACTATACGATCGCTCCCTAGGTGCGAGTACCCAGTATATCGGAGCCTGTGAAGGGAATGTAGACTTTAACCTATCTGATCTAGAAGACCTAGGGCTCAATACCTATCGCATTTACGGGGGCATGTCTCGCTGGGAAACCGAGGACGATGATGGCATCTATGGCTATCCCTCCATTGCTCAGATTAAGGCTAACCCTGATGTGGTTAACTGGGATTGGTGGGATCGGGTGATGACCCAGCCAGAAGGCGGCAGCGACTATGCCTTTTCTGGTGATCCGACCGAGCTGTGGCAGGGCAGCGCCAGCACGCTATTTTCAACCCTGAAAGAGGGACATATTCGTCCAGTGCTCACCCTGCGCAATAGCGATCCAGGTTGGGATCCAGACTGGGCACTGCAACTCAATCCACCGCGTACAGAAGAGGATTGGAATGAATGGTGGCAGCATGTGTTTGCTACAGTCTATTGGCTGAATGTGCGTCATGATTATCAGGTAGACGACTTTGAACTGCACAACGAGCCGGATAATCGCCAGCAAGGTTGGGGCGGCGATCAATCGGACTATTTTGAGCTCGTCCGCGTAGGAGCCGATGCGATCGCCCATGTTTACCAAACCTATCTACCGGGACGAGACTTTCATATTCATGCACCGAAAACTGTAGGACATAGTCTATGGCCATTAGATACGTTAGATACAATTCCTACTTACTTTGATCAGGTCAATGTCCATAACTATGACTGGGATATTTCCGCCTATGTGCGTCAAGTACGTAGCTGGATGCAGGGAACGATCCATGAGCGATCGCCCCTATGGTTGGGAGAATGGGGTACCTATACCGACGGCTACGATGATCTTTCCTTTTCCTTGAATCTGATTAAAAACATGATTCGCATGTCGCAACCGGGAGACACCTATGTCTACGGTAGCCACTTGTTTTCTCTGTATGACTGGGGGCGGGGAGACTTTGCCGGGTTAATCGATGCGGAAGGACATCGCCGCCTGAGCTACTACGCCCTGCGGATGGGTACTCGCGCCTTACAAGGGGGGCGACCGGTTCTGTTAACCGGGATCAGTGATGACGCGGTGATGGCGATCGCCACCCGAGATGACCAAAACCAGATCAACCTGCTGCTGGTGAATGATCAGCCCCAAGCTCATCCCCTCACCGTCGATCTATCCGCCTTGGTTAGCGATGGCACGGGTACGCTCTGGGAGTTTAGCGAAACGGTGCAAGATGAAGCGATCGCCTCTCTCACTGTCACCCAAGGGGAACTGCAGCTTACCCTGCCGGCCTACAGTAGCCAACTGGCCATCATCCCAGCCGCACCACTGCCCAATGCCATTCTTAACTAAGGCACACTAGAGGTGGTCGAGCGATCTGGACTAGTTGTATGCTCTGCTGTCCTCTTCTGTGGTGTGACGTATGCTCTACTTTTTGGTGATGTGGGTTCTTCTGTTGCTGCTGTGTGTACCCATTGGTCTTGGGTTGGCCCATCGAGCTGGAGTTCATCTTTCATTAGTGCCAGACGATGCACACCCGGCTAATCGGTTGATGTGCCCCTTCCAGCCTGAGGCCGTACTGATCACTTGGCTGGGGGTGTTGGGGATAGCGATCGCTCTCTTTTCCATGAGTCTATGGCTTCCCCTGTCACCCCTAGTTGGTCTAGCCGTAGGCGGCGGTCTAGCGGCGATCGCCTTCAAACAATCCTCTGTACGTCATGACCTGCAAACCCTTAGACAAGCCATCGGCTGGAAGCAAGGTCTGGGAATGGGAGTACTGGCCCTCCTCGCCGCCGCCGCCGCCGTGCAGCCCGTCACCTGGATTGATACAGGCCTATATCACTACGGCACCCTTCGCTGGCTGGCCGACTACGGCACGGTAGTAGGTGTAGCCCTGATTCACGATCGCTTTGGCTTTGCTTCATCTTGGTTTGCCCTAGCTGCCCCCTTCAACCCTATGGTGCTGGATGGCCGAGGAACAGCGATCGCCAATGGATTTTTACTCTGGCTGCTGCTGCTGCAAGGCTGGGCAGTTTTAACTCGGATTGTATCCTCAAAAGCAACCATTCCAGACTGGTTTGGAGCCAGCAGCTTAGGACTGCTGATTGCCCTATTTTTCGGCTCAACTCTGATGATGGAGATTGTCGTATCGCCATCCCCAGATATCCCCATCATCCTGCTGGCCATTCTTCTAGCTAGCTTTCTGCTGATCAGTGATGAGCAAAATCCCATGACAGCAGATGGACTCGCCTTTATCATTCTGGGACTAGGTGCAGCGGCCGTCACGGTCAAGCTCAGCGGATTACCCTTGCTAGCCATCGGCGGCCTGTTTTTTGTAGGACGCTACTACCAAAAACCGCGATCGCTCTTGGTAGGACTAGGACTCGTCGCCATGATTCTGCTACCCATCACCCTCTTTGGTTGGCTGACCTCCGGCTGCCCTCTCTACCCCTCCTCCGTCATGTGTCTCGATTTACCCTGGAGCCTCCCCCAAGATGCCGGCGAAGAAGCCCGTGCCCAGATCCATGGCTGGCAGCTTTGGTTTGGATCACCCCCCGAAGGTACACCTTGGCTGCCCTGGGTGTTTCGGGAATGGATTTCCCTCGGCATCACCAATAAGCTGCTTCTTGGCTTAGGTCTTCTATCAACGGTGGCGACCGTGTTACTGCTCCATCGATGGTGGCGATCGCCCTACCGCGCCGTCATCCGTGGGCCCATCTGGGTGAGTGCTTTAGGACTATTGGGCAGTGCCTTCACCCTCATCTTGTCGCCCCTGATCCGCTTTGGGCTAGGCTACTTAATTTTAATTCCAGCCATGGCGATCGCTTGGCTCGGCCACGCCTGGATTGAACCCCGTTGGCAGCGCCTCCCTCGACCAGAGCTACAGCTAGGAGGACCATGGCCATGGATATCGGTGGGATTGGTAGGAGCGATCGTAGCGGTCACCACAGTCCATGGGTATCCACACCTGCTGCTACCGCCTCCCCTCCCCCCGGCAAGGGTGACCACGGCGCAAATGCAGGATATATCCTATGTTCATCCCATTGATGTAGGCGTTGATCTGTGCTGGGATGCTCCCAACCCCTGTGCCCTGGGGCCATTGGAAGAGGAGGTGCGGTTACGCCAGCCCGATCGCGGTCTGGCAGGCGGTTTTGAGCGTGTCCTCCCCAACGAATGATGGATGATCTAAGATAGGCGGAGGGTTGTGGTATGAGATATTCTCGTTGCTCAACCCTCCCATACCCTATCGGATTCAGAAACTGCCCTATGACTGTCATGTCTACTCTAAAGAAGCCATTGCTAGCGATCGCCCTTGTTGCTAGCGTTGCTGTCGTTGGCTGCGCCAATCAAGCCAGTGCTCCATCTGGCGAGGGACAGCCAGCCGACAGCGCTGTTGATAGCGCTGCTAATAGCGCTGCCGATTCAGAATCCGACAATAGTGCAGCTCATGCGATGACCTTGGGGCCTAAGGATAGAAACTTCGATCTACGGTTTATTGACAGCATGATTCCTCATCATCGGGGCGCTGTCGTGATGGCACGAGAAGCCTTAGAAAAGTCCGAACGTCCTGAGATTCAAACCCTAGCCCAGAGCATCCTTGATACCCAGCGGAAAGAAATACGTCAGCTTCTTAGCTGGCGCGAAAGATGGTATCCCGATGCGGGTGAGGAAGCCATGATGTGGGATGAAGAGATGGGCCACGACATGGCAATGACGAGACAAATGGAAAGCCGCATGAGGATGGTTGCCGATTTGGGTGAAGCGGATGATGAATTTGATCTCCGTTTCCTAAACGCGATGATTCCTCACCATGAGGGAGCGTTGGTGATGGCGCAGGAGGCCTTGGAAAAGAGCAATCGCTCTCGCATCCAGGAAATGGCGCAGGAAATTCTCACGACTCAACAAGCGGAAATTGATCAGATGGAGCAGTGGCAGCAAGAGTGGTACGGCGGCTCATAATCTAACTCAAGGGGCGTTGCTGCATACAAGGATGAAGTCCTAAATCCGTCCTCTCCCCAACTCTTCTCCCCAGGAAGAAGGGTTGGGGATGAGGGCAAATCATCGATCGATTCAGCAACGCCATTCAATGAGTAGGGCGGGCCATGGCCCGCCCTATGTCGTCCTAACTTTCTTTCAAATTCATGGAAAAAAGCTGAACACTAGCTGTTGCCCAAAACCTACAGCTTGCGCTGATAGTCTTCCAATAAGTCCACTAAACGGCTTTGAATGCGGGTTGGTACCAGATCAGATAACGGCACCTGCCGCTGTTCCCCTAGGGTGATCATAGTACTTGCCAAAATCTGTTCAACAGCCGATGCATCGATTGGATCTGATTCGAGCAATGGATAAAGTTGTTCAGATAGGGTTGTATGTAACTTAGCATCTCGTAAATACAGATGCCACTTAGCTACATCGATATAGATCTGGTCTCCAATTTCTGCTGCTAGTTTTTCAATGGCTTCATTAGAGATTGGATGGGTCATGGGGTGACCTCCGTAAAGAATAGGACTATGGAATCAGCAAGACTTATGGGATAGGAGTACTACTTCTTTGCAAAACCCTTCCCGCTTGTTGCTTCAGTTGAGACCGAGTAATCAGCGATCGCAAAAATGTATAGCCCATGGATCACTAATGCGGTCAGCCAACCTCCGGTTAGCCAAACAGTCCAACCCCAGTCTTGAAACTGGAGCGTGCGCACAAACCAAACACCCGAATTGCTAGCCGCAAAAAGGGCCACATGGGTGGCAAAGTTCATGCGATCATCCAGCTTACGAAAGGCTGGATCGGCGCGATCGGGTTTTCGAGGCCAACGAGGAGGCATAGGGATTACTCAATCAGTAGCAAAGAACAAGGAGTGTTGCTGCATCAGGGTGTGAACCTTGAACGAGAAGCACTGAAACTTCCTGCAAACATGTGCGGAGTCATATTACTATTCAGCAACACCGAACAGGTAGACTAGCGAAAGCTGGCCTATGTCTCCTATTCTGACATCCCCAGCACCTTACGAACGCAGATTGTGGATTGAATTCTTGGGCGATCGCCCTAACCATGCCGCTCTCTTGATTCAGGATGACCTATGTCCTACCCTGATCCAACCAACCCTCACCCGATGCCTGGCTTCCCTCAGGTGTGTTTCATCAAAAATACTGTCTCCAATCCCCACATCATCATCGGGGACTATACCTATTACGACGACCCGGAAGACTCCGAAAACTTTGAGCGGCGAGTGCTCTACCACTATCCCTTCATGGGCGACAAGCTGATCATGGGTAAATTTTGTGCGATCGCCCGTGGGGTGA
>DATNRH010000296.1 GCA_036703605.1 Candidatus Obscuribacterales bacterium
AGCCTTCCTCAAGAGCTAGGTAACATCCGCAACATTTTATCTGGGAAGCATATCCGTCGAGGTATGGGACTCTGGGTTTCCATGTCCACAACCTTGCTTTGGGTAGGCGGGACATGGGTTGCTCCCTTACGCGCAGATCCAGAGACAGGCTGGAGCGAATGGCAACGTCGAACTCCCCAAGCTGAGACCAGCTTTGACTCCGGTTTCTTCAACCATGAACTCCGGCGCTTTGCTGCATTTGAACAGGCTTGTCAAACCGCCATGGGAGAGGCTAGCTCGTCGATTGACTATTGGTTTCGTCTCAGCACCCTCGTCCCACAATTGGGCACTGGACTGGTGGAGTATGGCTGTCAGGATACGACCGGAACGTTTGTCCACACCATCACGATGACAGCGATCGCCACTCAGATTGAGCCTGTCGATTGCTTTCAGGTTAACTCACCTATTAGCAGTGGGCTGAATGTACGAGCTTGGCCAGGAGAAGCAGAGCAGATCGTGGGGGGAGTGGCCAACGGCACCCAACTGGATCCTGGCGGATTTCCTGCCTCGATCACCGAAGTTGATGGCCGCAACTGGGTAGCGATCGTTTCTCCCTTGACGGGATGGGTTTCTAATGGGCAACCCGGCAGTGAAGGTAACCTCAGCCTTTGCTCCGTGGATGAGTCCGCCCCTCGCCTTCCAGAATAGGGGTTGAGGGCTTCGGTAGATCAGCCGCACGGTGATCGCTGTAGAGTAGCTCTCATCCTAAAACGATGATCCGGACTTAGTAGGAGTAGGGTTGCCCTAGGGCTGCTCCGAGGACGGTAAAGGTTGAGCATGGGTCGCCGCTTGAATATCCGACTTGAGACGGGCAATCACGGTATCCGCATCCACCTGGCTCAGAATATCTTGCAGCACCGTGCTGGCTCCTTGGGGGCCCCAAGAACAGCCCTGTTCTAGATAAATTTGGGCGGCTTTGCCCACTTGATAGGAACCGTAGCCAGCGATCGCTGCCTGGGCTGCCGCTGCCGTACCATAAGCCGCAAGACTGCTACCACCATCCCATAGGCTAGCCATAGCCGCCCCGCTCTTGCCAGCACCCAACAGTACATTAGAGGCAAATTCCCCTAGCATTAAGCGTCCACCGCTCCAGACGATGGCATTGAGTAACTTACCGGCTTCATAGCGGGTCATGGGTAGCCCATAAAGGCGAGCTAAGGCACGAATCATGGCTAGGTCGGCGATCGCTCCTCCGGCAATATCCAACACGGCAATGGGGTTAAGCGCTACGGCCAACCCTTTCCACTTAGCAAAGCTCCAGATTAACTGTTCAGCATCAGCATCCCGCTGCGCCACGATGGTTTGAGCGATCGCCGCCTCGGTGAGTTCTGCCTGGCGCATGGCATTCAAGGCCAGCAACGATTTTCCTTCTCGATTCAGGATCACCAAGAGCCGCTGGGTCAACGGCGTAATTTGAGCGGGTGGTGCTTCCCACTCTTGGGTCACTCGTCCGTCGGGCCATTCCACACGCACTTCCATAGGCGCTGGCTCGGCAGCCACGAGCACAACATCGTCTAGAGTCAAATTGGGATCAGGGCGGCTCAAGCTACCGGAGTTCAGCCGCTCC
>DATNRH010000297.1 GCA_036703605.1 Candidatus Obscuribacterales bacterium
GTTATAGCTTCTGACCACGTCATAAATCCAGGCTCGGCTGTAGCCGGTAACCTCAGCTACCTCAGCGGTACCCTTGCCCAAGTGCAATAGCCAGATGAGCTGATAATGCCCCCGTTCAATCCCGCTCTTGGCGGATTTATAACGCTGCTCCAGTTCCTCAATGGTTAAATGTGGTTCTAGCTTCAGTCGACGCCCCATCTTGCTTTCAGCCTGTTATACAACTCCATTACTCATTCTAGGGTTGATTAGCCGGACTTGGTATAACGCCGTCCTTGGACATATTGGCGGAATGCTGGCAGAAGACTATCCCACGTAATATCGAAGCCCCTCGACCGTCCTGGAAGAGGGGCTTTATCGTGAAAGTTCTCGCGCTTTGTCCGTTCACCAGATTGACACCACCGTTGCTCGACGGTCACTGTTGCTTGATGGTCACCTACTCAGCCAGCAGAACTCAGCCCCCTAGTACTCTGAGGCGGAAGTAGCCCGCCTATTGACGAAGACGGAAACCCTTGTGTGTCCTGGATTCCTTTTCGTTTTTCTGTCTTCGTTCTTCTGTCTTGCGATCCTAGGCCGTTTCCATCCAGTCAAAAATCTTATCAAGCTGTTCCAGGGTAATCAGTCCGTACTGCCACAGCACCATGGGCAACGGATCGGTTTTTTGAATATGGTGGCGCAGGGCGACGGCAATGGAGTCTTCAGGAATGGCCAAGTCGTCTTGCAAAAAGTTGATTAAATGAGCTTGTCGTTCAGTAATGTTCATGAACCAGCAGTTGATCTTCTAATGTGAGTTAATCTAACAGATTTATTAACGTTTGTAACAGCTTCTCAGAATTTGTTACGCCGAATTATACGAGGTCGCTGTCGCTTTTGGATAGATATTGGCTTGAAAAGCGCCATAGCCAAAAGAGATCAGGCAATCGAATCGCAGCAATCATGAAAAAAACTTGGGCACTGCCCGTTGATCCTTACGAATCCTTAGGCGTTTATTGTGACAGGTTTTGGGAAAATCGGATCACTCCTGAGAATTATTCATACAGGTAGAGATGGAGATGTCCTCGATGGAGGCTGGGGATTAGGAGCTGATGCTGCTTGCGATCTTTTTGCCCTCTCTCCAAAACTCTGCGTCTCTTCCACTGTCTAGGAAACCTCATCGTGAGGAGATCTGAGTTGGGGGGATATGACAGTTTTACGGCTGGAACCTGAACGGGAACTGAGCGAGAACTGGGAATTTCGGGATAGTTGGGACGGACGTTTCACCTTGACGGACGCGGCGCAATATCAGAGGATGCGATCGCTTGACCGTAGATGAGGGAGATGAGACGCCATGGCACAGACAACACTTGGCATTGGCATTATTGGCACGGGCTTTGGGCAGAAAATCCATATTCCAGGTTTTCAAGCCCACCATCGCACCAACGTGGCGGCGGTGTACCATCGCGATCGCGCTAAGGCGGAGGCGATCGCTGCTCAGCACAGCATTCCCCATGTGTTTACCTCGGTGGACGAGCTGGTGCAATGCCCGGCGGTGGATGGGGTGAGTCTTTCAACGCCGCCGTTTTTGCACGCGGAGATGGGCCAGGCGGTGCTGCGGGCGGGCAAGCATCTTTTATTAGAGAAGCCTACGGCGCTTTCGGTCGATGAGGCACGACACCTGTTGGCGCTGTCCCAGCAAACCGGGGCGATCGCTGCCCTAGATTTTGAATTTCGCTTTGTGCCGGCCTGGCAACGGTTGGCAGAACTGCTGGCCGAGGGCGTGGTGGGTCAGAAGCGTTTTATTACTATAGATTGGCTGGTGTCTGGACGGGGCGATCCCAATCGTCCTTGGAACTGGTATGCCCAAAAGGATTTAGGCGGCGGTGCTCTGGGGGCGATCGGTTCCCATGTGTTTGACTATCTATTGTGGCTGTTTGGCCCGGCAACGCGACTATGTGGTCAGCTCAGTACAGCGATCGCTACCCGTCCCGACCCGGTGAGCGGTGAGCCTAGGCCCGTCGATGCTGACGACACCTGCCGCATCATGCTGGATCTGGCGGACGGGACGCCCTGTCAGATTGCCCTCAGCGCTGTGACCTATCAAGGGCGAGGGCATTGGCTGGAGATCTATGGCGATCGCGGCACCTTGGTCTTAGGCAGTGATAACCAAAGCGACTATGTTCATGGCTTTAAGCTATGGCTGAGTGAAAACGGTGGCCCATTGACCGAGGTAGAGATTCCCGATCGCCTGCAGTTTCCCCAGACCTACGATGATGGCCGCCTGGCTCCCTTTATCCGCGTGGTCGATCACTGGGTGCAGTGCATTGATCACGGCAAACCGGCGGCTCCGTCGCTGCAGGAAGGTGTATATTCTCAGCTATTGATGGATTTGACCCATGCCTCCCATCAAGCCAGAGCTTGGGTCGATGTGCCATCGTCATAAAGATGAGGGCATTGCTGAATGGTGGGATGATTCCGCAGCATGGTGCATGGAGTTTCAGATCCTATAGCTAACGGTTCATCTCTT
>DATNRH010000298.1 GCA_036703605.1 Candidatus Obscuribacterales bacterium
AGGGTGAGGGTAGGAATTTTGCGATTGCCGTCAATTAAGCACAATTCAGGGGCGGTTGAAAGTCGCGCAATGGCCCGCTGCATGGCCAGAAGGGAGGCTTGTAGAATATTCAGGCGATCGATTTCCTGAACCGATGCTAGACCTACGGCACAGGCGATCGCTACGCGGCGAATCTGACCATCTAAGGCGGTGCGTTGGCAGGCGGAAAGCTGCTTACTATCGGTGACACCTTGCTGAATTAACTCGTCGAAGCAAGCCTCAGGAAGTATGACGGCGGCGGCAACCACTGGGCCAAAGAGGGCTCCGCGTCCCACCTCATCGACGCCAGCAATCTTTCCCCATCCAGGGGATGGCCCAGACCAGTCCAACAGGTTAAGCTGCTGATAGAGCATGGTTTAATGGGCTGTTGGTTGAACAGTCTGCATGGTTGGTATACAGGGTTGGGTATACGTTTGGGTATACGTTATAGAGCTATGTGGCATATCGGGCAACATTGGATGGGTAAGGCTGGAGTCGCGATCGCTGCCCTAGTGATGATGGGGAGTGAAGGTCGGCTCAGTCGTGCTCCTGTGTTGGCAACGGCGTCGCATTTCGATACACCGCTTGCCTCCACGGCTCCGTCTATCTTAGATCGAGATGACTTAGATGATGATTCCGAGCAAGATGGCTTGGAGCAAGAGCAGGGGAGCGATGCCCCAGCCCAGCGCGATCGCTCCCAGCGTACGGTCTATACCTACGACTTTCCTAGCTTCCATAGTCAGCGGTTGGATGAACAACTGGCCCAATACACCGCTTATCTAGCAAACCATGGCCCACCCGATGTGTTAATTCTGGGCAGTTCGCGATCGCTGCAGGGAATTGACCCTCAAGTATTGGCGGCAACGCTGCAGGATGAAGGCTGGGGCGAGGTCTCGGTCTATAACTTTGGCGTCAATGGCGCTACAGCCAAGGTTGTAGACGTGATTTTTCGGCAGGTGCTGGATCCAGAGCATCTGCCGCGCTTGGTGATTTGGGGGGATGGTTCCCGTGCCTTTAACAGTGGCCGCCCCGATGCCACCTACGAGCGGCTCAAGGCCTCGCCGGCCTATGTGCGGTTAATAACTGAGGGCGATCGCCCCATTCAAAGCGTCGTGCTGCCGTCATCGCCACGCGTATTGCGGCGATCTACAGAGCAGGCCGGTCAAGCCTGTCCTCCTGGAGCAGAGGCTTCAGAGGCAATCTATGCTTGGCAAGTATCGATTGACTGGTGCGCAGCGGTGGCCCCTCCAACCCTGGCCACTGACCTCACACCTCAAGGCTTTTTACCCATCGCCGATCGCTTTGACCCAGCCGTCTACTACCAAGACTTTCCCCGGGTTTCAGGTCAGTATGACGGTAGCTATGTACCGTTCCAACTGCAGGGAGAACAGACCCAAGCTTCGGTGGCGATCGTCAACTATGCCCGTCAGCAAGGGATTCCCCTCGTGCTCGTCAACCTGCCCCTGAGCCAAGACTATCTTGACCCCGTGCGCCAGAGCTTTGAACAGCAGTTTCAGCTACACCTACGGCAATTGGCGATCGCCCAAGGGTTTACGCTCGTGGACTTGAATCAGCCCGACTTTCAGCGCAATGACCTATTTGCCGATCCGAGCCATATCAACCAAGTGGGTGCTGTGCTTGTATCGGAGGCGATCGCCCGAGATCCGATGGTGCCGTGGGAGGTGTTGCTAGAGCCGTGAGTATTACCGTGAAGCCGCCGCTTCTTGGGCATCACTGGGTTTAGCTGCTCCATCTTCAGGAACTTGAATGGTCAGCGTGGAGCAAGGTGCATGGTGCAACACATAGTTGCTGACGCTGCCCATGAGCATTTCTCGAATGGCGGATAGCCCTCGTCGTCCCATAATCACCAGATCAACGCCGGTCTCCTCGGCCATGGAGCAGATAATTCGGCCTGGGCTACCTGGAATTTGTCGGTAGGTGGTGGTGACGCCGTGGGATTGGGCCACATCGGAGAGCGATCGCAGCATATTCAGCCCCCGTTCCTCAAATTCTTGCCATTGCTCTCGATACACTTTCAGCATGGCGTCGTTGACCACGGGATAGTAGCTGAGTCCTGGGCTGACAAACATATCAGGGCTACCCGATTCCTCCGCTGTTAAAACATGCAGTAGGAGAAGCTCGGCTTGGATAGGCTTCGCGAGGGATAGGGCGTGGTTAAAGACATGCCGCCCCATTTCAGAGCAATCAACCGCGACAAGAATTTTTTTAAACATAGTGTTTACCCGCTGTGAGTGTTATGAGGAGGGAGTTGGGATGGGAGCGATCGCCCCCATCCCAGATGCTGGCCCTAGGACTGAGTTTCCTCAACCTTAGCGATCGCCAACAGGGTCTTCATCACCGAGTCTGGGTTGAGGCTAATGGAGTCAATTCCTTGCTCAACCAAGAATTCAGCAAATTCTGGATAGTCACTGGGGGCCTGTCCGCAAATGCCAATCTTGCGATGGTTGCGTTTAGCCGCCTCAATCACCATTCGTACCATGTGCTTCACCGCCTCGTTGCGTTCATCAAAGATGTGCGCCACCAAGGATGAATCGCGATCGAGACCGAGGGTGAGTTGGGTCAGGTCATTGGAGCCAATGGAGAATCCATCAAACACCTGACTGAAGGCATCCGCGAGAATGACATTGCTGGGAATTTCGCACATTACATAGACTTGCAGACCGTTTTCGCCCCGCTTGAGCCCGTGTTTCTCCATCTCTGCCAACACCTTACGACCCTCATCTGGGGTGCGGCAGAAGGGAATCATGGGAATCACGTTGGTTAACCCCATGTCATCCCGAACCCGTTTAAGAGCCTTACATTCCAGCCCATAGGCTTCGGCATAGTTGGGGTCGTAGTAGCGCGATGCTCCCCGCCAGCCAATCATCGGATTTTCTTCCGACGGTTCAAACTGCCGCCCACCGAGCAAGTTGGCATATTCATTGCTCTTGAAGTCAGACATGCGGACGACCACCGGCTTGGGATAGAAGGCTGCCGCAATCATGCCGATGCCGTGGGCTAGCTTATCGACAAAGAAGTCGGGTTTGTGGTCATAGAGCGCTGTAAGTTCAGCGATGTCGCGCTTGGCGTCTTCATCCTCTAGGGTATCAAAATGCAGCAGGGCTAAGGGGTGTGCCTTAATGTGGTTGGCAATGATGAACTCGAAGCGGGCTAGGCCAACGCCATCACAGGGAATCGACGATAACCCAAAGGCTTCATCCGGGTTGCCCACATTCATCAAAATCTGGGTGCGGGTGCGCGGTAGGTTATCCAACTGGGTTTCCTGCACCTCAAACGGTACGAGACCAGCATAGACCCGACCTTCCTCCCCTTCCGAGCAGGAGACGGTCACGGCTTGTCCAGTTTTGAGGAGGCCGGTGGCATTGCCGCAGCCGACGATCGCTGGAATACCCATTTCCCGAGCAATAATCGCGGCGTGGCAGGTGCGTCCGCCTTGGTTGGTGACGATCGCACTGGCGCGTTTCATAATCGGTTCCCAGTCGGGATCGGTCTTGTTGGTCACCAAGACTTCACCGGGTTTGAACTGATCGATGCCATGGACATCCAAAATCACTCGGGCATCGCCCTGACCAATCATTTCGCCCACAGCTCGCCCCGTGATCAGCACCTCGCTGGTACCCTGGAGGCGATAGCTGCGGAGAACATTGCCAGCTTTTTGCGACTGTACGGTTTCTGGACGGGCTTGCACAATAAACAGCTCGCCGGTAATGCCATCTTTCGCCCATTCAATGTCCATGGGCGTATACATGCCGCGGACGTTGGAGTAGTGATCTTCGATGATGCAGGCCCATTCAGCTAGTTTGAGAATTTCATCATCGGTGATCGCATATTTGCAGCGTTCACTGTCCGACACTGTCACATTTTTGGTGAGTTTTGAGCCGCCTGTGTCATAGACCATCTTGATTTCTTTGCTGCCCAGGCGTTTTTCAAGAATGGGTCTAAAGCCTTGTTTGAGGGTGGGCTTGAAGACAAAGTATTCGTCAGGGTTGACAGCACCCTGCACCACGTTTTCGCCCAGACCGTAGGCAGCGGTCACAAGAGCGGCATCCTTGAAGCCAGTTTCGGTATCGATGGAGAACATCACGCCCGAGGAGGCTAGGTCAGACCGCACCATTTTTTGCACGCCCACGGAGAGGGCTACTTCAAAGTGGTCAAAGCCTTTAATGGTGCGATAGGAAATGGCGCGATCGGTAAACAGGGAGGCAAAGCACTTGTGGCAGGATTCCAGCACGCCCTTGACGCCATGGACATTCAGATAGGTTTCTTGCTGTCCAGCAAAGCTAGCATCGGGCAAGTCTTCGGCTGTGGCGCTGGAGCGTACCGCCACGTCTACATCGCTGCTGTAGCGTCGGCAGGTTTCCCGTTCTTCTCCTTCAAAGCGATCGCACAATTCACCATTGACGCCATAGCGTTCACAGAGGCGTAGGTAGGCCAGGGCGATTGCTTCTTCAAGATCCTTGGGAAATGGCGTGTTTAAGATCAAACCCCGGGCTTGCTTACCGCGTTCCCGCAGGTTGGGCATGTCTTCCACATCGAGATCAGAAAAGAGCGATCGCAGTTGTTCCTTCAGCCCAGCTTTTTCAATGAAGTAGCGGAAGGCATAGGCTGTCGTGGCAAAGCCTGTGGGAACACTTACGCCTTTGGGTGTCAGTTGCTGGATCATCTCTCCTAGGGAGGCATTCTTCCCGCCTACATACGGAATATCTGCAATGCCAACCTCTTCAAACCAAAGAATCAATGCATGGTCTTTGGTATGTCCGGAATCACTTCTTGATGCGAATGGTAGGTTAACCATAAGTGTATTCCTCTGGCTTTTATAACAGCCTATTAACAACAGAGGGTGAGATGATTGTGGACTCGTCTTTTGATGCGGAATAAACGTAATCCTTTATCACCCCACCCTCATCATAGTGTGCTCGAAAAATGATAATTATTAAGACTTTTTGAATTGCTCCTAAAGCCTAACGCAACCTAAGTCTAGTGGAAAATTAGTTATGTTTCTTAATGGGTTAGGCTAGCATCTAAACCTTTGGCCAGCCTGGGGTCTGGCGATTGATTAAAGGGTGGCGATCGCGTCCTTCATCGCGTAAGCTAGAGGTAGAGATCTATCTAGAATCTAAGCCAAAACGTTCAACGCCTGCAAAAGTTAATATCTTTCAACAAAACCCAACGCTTTTAGATCTAAGTCTATGCTTAAAACATCGGCAATGCTTCAAGAAACTCAATGTCGGATTGTTGAGGGATAGTTGTTGAGAGATAGATGGAGATCCATGGGTCTCAACTGACTGAATTGATCCGATCATTAAACAATAAATAGGTTGTATTAAGCAGAAATCTCTATGGATTTGAAGGTTGATATAGGGGACGTGTTCGCATCAGCCTAATGTATCAGGACGTTACAAGGTGGTGCGTTACGGCTGCGCCTAACAGCACGCTACAGCAGGGGTGATTGAGAGCCGCCTACGGAGTGGCCAGAGGCTGAGTTGATCGATGCCAACATCCCACCCAATATTCCAGAGACTACGCTGGCTGAGCAACGTCGTTCACCCGACCCGTGTTCCTTGGGCAACGTCGAAGGGAACACCCGCTCAAGGAACGCCAGTCAGAGAATGCTGGTGCCCCATGACAAGGTAAACCTGTCGCAGAGAACTAGGACTTGATCGGTTGGAAAGGTGGTCAAAAGGAGCAGCTCAAAAAAGCTTGGATGTGCTGCACCAATCCTTCATGTTCAGCTCGCCCAATGCCGTAGTAGGGGGTGAGGGGGAGGTAGGTGGGTGATCCGGGGGGCAGGTCTTGAGGCTCAAAATGTAGACAGACTCGATAGACCGAACCGGCACTGCCATCGGAGGTTTCAAGCTGTACGGCGGCGATCGCTTCCAGGGGATAGGTCTGCTGTTGCTTGTTCCATACACCTTGGTGTTTCAAGGTAAACTGCCCAGTCTGCTTATCAAAGGTGCCGGTTACTACCTTGCCATAGAGCACACTCGTGAAAATGCCCACCAAGGCCAGAGCCCACCCAACGCCATAGGCAAACCAGCGGTTATCGCTGACCCATGCTAAAGACCGCAGATCTGGATTGTAGAGAAATCGCTGGATGCGTCCGGCGATCGCCAGTCGTTCTCGATCGTTGAGCGTGGCGTAGATCTGGATAGGAAGGTAGCGATCGCCCATATGCAGCCAAATGGCATGGCTGGGTGTTGAGACGGCATGGGGCGGGTAAAGCTGTACCGTTTGCAGATGATCTACGGGGAAGTAGATCGTGCTGGAGCGGAGTAGGTTGGCCTGGGTGAGTGCGCAAAAGCCATCCCCTTGTTCTGTGCGATCGCACATCAGCCGTGATGATTGCCCTAGCAGCACCATGATGATCAAGCCCATGGCGACCAAAGCACCACTTAAAATCCATAGCAACCAAGGTCGAGCAGTAAAGACAAAGCTACGAGACGTGAATTCCTGCACAGTCATAGACTGGATGGCTCAAGGGAAACAGATGATGGGATCAAACGCAAACCCTAGTTCCAATGTTCTGCCATGGTCTATGCCATCCGGAATCTCGCTCCGTTCTGTTGAAACTCAAGATATCTTCCGACGAGAGATTAATATCGCCCACGGCGTTTTTCTGCAGCACGTCAGGGAGCTTTTTGCGCATCGATACCCATGCTGTCCACCCATTAAGAGCTAGAGACTATGGTAGATCTCGACTACGCCCAAGCCGTCACCTGTGCGCTCTTATCCAGAGACATCTATGAGGACTTTGCTAGCCCTCGTCTCAATGGATTTGAGAAAACCCATCCCTACTATTTATTAGACGATCAAAGCACTGATACCCAAGGAGCCGTCATCGTTGATTCAGGTGCTCCAACCATCCACATCGTGTTTCGCGGCAGCTCCCATGAAAAAGACTGGGAGATCAACCGCAGCTTCAGTCCTACCGTCGCTGAGTTCAAGCAAGAGGTGATTCAAGGGGAAATTGTGGGAGAGCAGGGGAAGACCTATCCCTATGCCGAAGGCAGTTCATCGGGGTCGATGATGCATTCTGGGTTTGTGAAAGCTTATATGGCAGAGAAGATACGGCCAGCTATTCACCAATACCTCAACGACCACATCACCGCCGCCCCACCTCGGGTTATTGTGACCGGGCATAGCCTAGGGGGAGCGATCGCTACTCTCTGTGCTGTCGATATTCAATATAACTTCGAAAGTAAGATAAGCAGCATTGAACTCTACAGCTTTGGTGCGCCACGCGTCGGCAACCGCAACTTTCAAGATTCTTTCAATCGTCGAGTGCCCCAAAGCTATCGATTTATCTATGGTATGGATATGGTGCCGGCTTTGCCTAGACCCTGGCAAGGCTACGTTCACACAGGCCAGGAATATCGCCTAGGATCTCGGTTTGGCTGGCAGTTTCTATCTCGACGCTTCACCGACCATAAAATTGATAACTATATTGAAGCCCTGCAGAGCAAGCTGTCCAAGTCCTAATCCCTCGTGGGTCAAAGGTGCGGGAGTCCATCCTAAAACCTTCTCTTCTCCGCAGTGTTGTACCAGTAGGGTGCTGTTAGGCAAAGCCGTAACGCACCGACTTGCAAGGCTTTGATGCGTTATGCCACCTGACGCATCAAAGTCATTCATGGGTTTTTTTGCTCATAACGTCATGGAATTCAGGTGTTGTTTGAGACTAGGGTGATACCGGATTGGATAGGCCGCTGAAGCTAGTCTAGATACCATTCCGTCTATACAATCATGCCTCTGAAGTCGTTTCAACAGGCGTGATTGATCAAAGATCACCATGATTTGAGGGTTGTGTGCTAGGGTTAATTTGGTAATTATTTTCGGGTATAACTCATTGGTTTACGTGCTGTTGTCTCCGAATCTAATTCTCTACAAACACCTTTGATTTGGAGATGCTGAATGTCAATTTACGTTGGTAACCTCTCTTATGATGTTACACAGGAAGACCTGTCTGAAATTTTTGCAGAATATGGGACGGTGAAGCGCGTTCATCTGCCCACTGACCGTGAGACAGGTCGCCCTAGAGGTTTTGCTTTTGTCGAACTGGGAACAGACGAAGAAGAAAACGCTGCTATTGAAGACTTGGACGGTGCTGAATGGATGAACCGCGATCTGCGGGTCAACAAGGCTAAGCCCCGTGAAAATAACCGCAGTGGTGGCGGCGGCGGAAGCCGCGGTGGCTGGAACAACAACCGTAGCTACTAATCACATCTGAATTGCCAACCAGCAATCTCTAGTATTTGTTGATCGTGATGAGCCGCAGGGTAAAGAGCACAACACTTTACCCTAGCGCTCTCACCTTTAGTCTAGTTCTGCGAGTTTGGTTTGGGTTTAGATAGACGCGGCGAGTATAGCTCCCCATCACTGAGCTGTACGCCGGGTATTCCAAGATGTTTGCAAGCAGCAAGTCAGTTCACAAATGATGCACAGGTTGGTGAGAGCAGATGAGCCTCTCAGCCAACCGATTTAAGAGTGCATGAGCTGCAGTTGTGGACTACCGTTAAAGTATAGTTAGGTCGATCTGACAGCTTGCAAGAGTTGGTCAGGTTGGCACCTTTGATGTTGATGTATTGATTGAGGAAGTAGCATGACCCAAGTGATTCTGGGCGAAAATGAAGGAATAGAGTCAGGCCTGCGACGTTTTAAGCGCAAGGTTTCTCAAGCGGGCATTTTTCCAGATATGCGGAAAAACCGTCACTTTGAAACACCGATCGAAAAGCGTAAGCGGAAGGCGCTGGCCCGTCGTAAGCAACGTCGCCGTCAATCTCGGTTCTAGGGACTAAGCCTCTGAATTTGTAGAACCCTGGCGGTTCATCCAGTGCCCATGCTCCATGTGGACGGAGGCTAACGTTAACCTAGATGCATAGATGTGCTCAAAGTATCATGACCCGCTCCGACATCTGTGTCAGGGCGGGCAACGTTTGTATGGGGCTATTGTGAATAGGGGCAGTCTTAGGGCTGCTGGTGTGCTGTTTTAATAGAGCCCTCGCCCCATAGGTGAAGACCTCACGACATCTTGGAGACGTGCCAACGAAGGGTTAGGACATGCTCTAACTAGGCTGACCACCGGATAGGTCTGGGGTGCAAATTTGATCAGGTTGTCGTTTTGGCAATCAATGTTTAGGATTACAGGCACGAAGAATTTTTGGCCATGGGTCTACCCCTTGGATGTCATGCTCTGGGGTGGTGATCAACACCGACAGGAGGTTTGGGGATGAATAGACAGCTAGCGTGGATAACTCGTGGTGGGGCGATCGCTCTTGGTGCGGCGGCGATCGCGGTGATAATGGGTGTGGCTAAGCCAGCATCTGCCCAGCCTGCCTATGGCAGCTATGTGGGGATTGGCGGCTCCTTTGGTCTCACGGAAGGCGACAACACTGTATTTAACGAAAGCCGCGAGTCGGCAGCGGTGATTGCAGTGCGCTACAACATTTTGGAACTGCCTATCTCTGTGCGCGGCCAGGTGTTGACCCTCGGCAGCACAACCGCCATTGTGCCAACTGTTTCCTACGATCTACCCCTCAACTGGCAGACCGACGCTTACATTGGTGCAGGTATTGCCTTCCAAGATGGCGGCAGTGACGGCGATACATCCCCCATTGGCAACCAAACTGCCTTCGTGATTCAGCCAGGGGTAGACTACAGCCTGCCCTATAGTCGGTTGGTGCTTTTTGGTAATGCCATCATTGCTTTTGATGCCTATGAAGAAGGCGGTGGTACTGCTGCATCGCTTCAGGGTGGTGTGGGTCTACGCTTCTAAACCCGTTTGCTGCAGGTAGACTTGCGTGTTCAATCTAGACGTCAGCGATCTGCTCTGCCCCTAGCCTTGTGCTGGAGACACCGGCATTCTATGCACGATTCCGGGTAGGATCTCCGTTTCTCTTGCGGGAACAGGGTAAGCTGATGTCAGTCGGGCGATCGCCCGTTTCGCATTTCTACCCTTGCTATGCATGACAGGCTTCCTCAGCTTCATAAAGGACTGATTACCCACGCCACCCGACCGACACAGGGGTGGTATGTTCTGTGGTTGGTTCTGAGTTTTTTGATGGCGTTGCTGTTGGGTGGCTGGGCGCTGTATCAGTCGCTAGACGGTGCCTATGTCATTCAAGATGATGCTCGACAGCATGTGTTTTGGATGCGGCGTTTTTTGGATGCCGGTCTGTTTCCTAACGATGTGATTGCCGATTACTTTCAATCGGTAGCGCCCAAGGGCTATACCGCTCTCTATCATGGTGCTGCTGAGCTAGGTCTCGATCCAGTCCTGCTGAGTAAGATCGTGCCGCTGCTCCTCGGCTTGATCACCACGGGCTATTGCTTTGGCATTTGCTTAGAACTCTTGCCGCTGCCGGTGGCCGGGTTTACAGCATCGCTCTTGCTGAACCAGATTATCTGGACGCACGATGACGTAGCGTCTGGCACCCCCCGCGCCTTTGTCTATCCGTTGTTCACGGCGTTTTTATACTATCTGCTGAAGCGATCGCTTGTCCCTTGTTGGATCACCATTATTCTGCAGGGCCTGTTTTATCCGCAAACCGTGTTGCTCAGCGCTGGGTTACTCGCCGTTCAAGGTCTGCGCTGGTGGATGCGGGTGCCCCAATGGCCGTTCACCCGTCGCGATGCCTGGCTGTGTGGCGTGGGCATTGGGATTGCGATCGCTGTGACGCTGCCCTATTTGCTCAGTCCGTCGGACTATGGTCCGGTGGTGTCTCTGGCGGAGGCCCGCAGCCTGCCGGAGTTTCAATCTGGGGGGCGGGCAGAATTTTTTAGGGATAACAGCGTCCAATTTTGGCTCTGGGATGGACGGAGTGGCATTTTGCCCCGGGCTGGTCGCCTATCGCCCTTGATCTATGCTGCCCTCTTGCTGCCCTTGATGGCATGGCGATCGCGCTGGTTTCCCCTCTGTCAACATATCCAGCCCAAGGTGTTGATGTTAGTGCAAATGCTTGGGGTCTCTCTAGCTTGGTTTGGTTTGGCCCATCTGCTGCTCTACCGTCTGCACCTACCCAGTCGCTACACCCAACACACCCTGCGTATTGGTCTTTCCCTAGCTGCCGCGATCGCCCTGATCACTTTGATGGATGCCTTTTTGCATTGGGCTGAGCAAACCCATGCTCATCAGAGGCTGCGATCCATCGCTGGGGTCATGGTTTCCGGAGCGATCGCCCTGGCCCTGCTGCTGTTTCCCCTCTGGGTACAGTTTCCTCGGGTGGGCTATGTTACCGGTGCCTATCCTGATTTGTATACCTTTTTCTCTCAACAACCTGTTAACACCATGATTGCCTCGATTGCCGACGAGGCCAGCAATCTACCTAGTTTTTCCCGGCGATCGGTGCTGACGGCGCGAGAATATGGCATCCCGTACCATACCGGCTACTATAACCAGTTTGTAGAGCACACTACCGCAGTTCTGCAAGCGCAGTATAGCGATGACCTTGACACGGTGCGCACTATCACCCAGACCTATGGCATTGACTTTTGGCTCCTCGATCGCCATGCCTTTCAATCCGACTACCTCCGCCACTCTTGGGTTTGGCAATATTCCGATGTTGTGCGTCCCATCCAGCGATCGCTCCGCCAAGGCTCTCGCCCCATCCTCAAAACGCTGCATCAAACCTGTCTTGTGTTTGAAAACTCTAGTCTTTTAGTGCTGGATGCTGCCTGCGTCATTGAACAGGGGGATAGCACTTCTTAGAAGATGCTACGAACGCATTCAAGCCGGTGCGTTACGGCTTCTCGCCTAACAAGCACCCTACGCGACGGTTGATGGATATCCATTGTTCGTCGTCTGCCTGCTCATCTCGCCACAAAACAACGTAGGATGAATGGAAAAATCGTGGGTGAGCGATCGCAATGGTAGAGCAAATCCAAAACGTTGAGGTCAAGCGCCAGCGCTCTAGTTCCTGGCTGAGATGGCTGGTGATCGGACTCCTTGTTGTGGGCGTTGTGTTTCGCCTCTATCAGCCGGGGCATAAGGTCTACTGGTTCGATGAAACCATGACCTCCCTACGCATTGCTGGCTATACCCAAGAGACACTGGTGGCGGCGGTGGTCAATCAACCTCCGATCACCGCAGAGGATTTTCTTGAGCGCTACCAATATCCCGACCATCAGCGCACCAGAGCCGCTGCCCTGGCAGCCCTGAAGACTCATCCCGAGCATTCCCCGCTGTACTATGTGATGGCCTGGGGCTGGCTATACCCAGCCGGGCATTCGGTGGGAAACTTGCGGCTCCTGTCTGCATTGTTCGGTCTGGCGACGATTCCTGCCGCCTATTGGCTAGGGCGAGAGTTGTTTCAAGCTGCCGAGGCGGGGTGGGCGATCGCTGCCATTGTGGCCATATCTCCGTTCCATGTTCTGTATTCCCAGGAGGCGCGGGAATATAGTTTATGGACGTTGGCGATCGTGCTATCCAGTGCGGTGCTGCTGCGGGCGAGGCGGCGCAATACCGTACCAGCTTGGAGTCTCTATGGCGTTACGCTGGCTCTCGGGCTGTATTCCCATGTGTTCTATGGATTTGTGGTCATGAGCCATGGGCTCTACATGATTCTGGCAGAACGCTGGCGTCCAACTCGGCGACTCTTGGCCTATGGTGGTGCTGTCCTGCTGGGATTGGCCCTCTTCGCGCCCTGGCTGATGGTGATGCTGGACAACTGGGATCGACTGCTGGGCAATACCGTGGGCATGACCCTCGATCGCCAAGGATTTTTGCCCCTCTTTTGGTTGCTGAACCTCAGCCGCCTCTTTTTTGATCTCAATCAAGGGCCCAGCGCCATCAATCCGGCCCACTATCTTCTGCTTGCCCTCTGCGCCTATGCCCTGTGGTATCTCTATCAGCATGCTCCTCGCGCCACGAGCCTATTTGTGTTGACCCTGATTGGCGTGACGGCGATCGCCCTGATGGGCTCCGATCTGCTGCTGGGGGGACGGCGATCGACCATTACCCGCTATCCCGTTCCTTGCTATGTGGGACTGCAGGTGGCCGTGGGCTATCTTCTTTGGCGAATGCTGCAGGATCCTCATCAGAGTCGGCGTACTTATCAACGCTGGCGGGCAGGCGCGATCGCCCTGGCCTTGTCCGGTGTGCTCTCCATTGTGGTGAATGCCCACCATGCTCTGTGGTGGAACAAAAGCTATGCTGTGAGCCGCTTTAACCCCGCTGCTGCCGAGATCATCAACCAGAGCGATCGCCCCTTGATGATCACCGATCGCGATCCCAGTGAAGTGCTGGCCTTTGTGCATCGGTTGGAGGCTAACGTGCAGGTGCAGTTGATTGCCCGACCCAATGCGCCTGACCAACCGCCCGACCTGCGCCCGATCGTCCCCGATATTCCGCCAGCAGCCTACAGCGACGTCTTTCTCTACCAGCCCTCCCAGGGACTGCGGCTACGGATGGAGCGTCAAGGTATGCCCAGCAGCGATGTGAACGGCGGTGGCTGGCTTTGGACGGTGAGCATTCCATCACCCTAGTCGGCGGTACAATGGCGTGACCGGTGGGGCTATTAAGCCAGATGGGCCGTCCAAGTGGTAAAACTGATGTGACGTGCGATCGCCGTGCGATGAAGACCGATGCTGGTCGTCAAACGGATCAAGCCAAGATGTTCTTGATCGGCAGTCTGTCCCAGCTCTCGGCGCGATCGCCCCTCTGCCGCCGAGTTGTCTCATCCTGCTTCAACCACCATGCTTGCTGCCCGACTGCACCACTTCCTGGCCTCTCCTACCACAAAATCTGAAGGGAACCGAGTTTTTTGGTTAACCCTCGGGCTGGTCTTTTCGCTGCTGTTTTCCTACCTGGCCCTAAAAGAAGCCTTTGCCGGCGACTACATTGTGCAAGATGATGCGCGGCAGCATGTGTTTTGGATGCAGCGCTACCTCGATCCAGCGTTGTTTCCAGGCGATCGCATTGCTGACTATTTCCAATCCGTTGCGCCCTATGGCTACAAAGCCCTCTACCGCATCTTGATGGCGGGCGATATCAGCCCTTGGTGGATTCATAAGCTGTTGCCCCTGGTCTTAGGCCTGATCAGCACCTGCTACTGCTTCGGCATCGCCATGCAAATCTTGCCCGTGCCCATGGCGGGCTTCTTGGCCACGCTGCTGCTCAACCAAAGCCTATGGATGAAGGATGACCTGATTTCCGCCACGCCCCGTGCCTTTGTCTATCCTGTTTTCCTGGCTTTTTTGTTCTACCTCTTGCGGCGATCGCTTCTCGGTACGGCACTTGCGGCTGTCTTGGTGGGCCTGTTCTATCCGCAATATAGCTTGATTGTGATTGGGCTTTTGGTGCTGAAACTTCTGCGCTGGCAGCCCTCCCCCACTGCCACCAACTGGACGCGCTATGTGCCCGTGCGACTGGTGAGCGATCGCCCTGGGTATTGGATCTACGGCGTAGCTCTAGGCTTATCCATTGTCATTTTGGCGCTCTACGCCTCCAGCAATTCTGACTTTGACCCGGTGATCAGCGCCTCCAGCACCCGTGAATGGCCAGAACTTTTGCCTGGCGGACGCTCCACCTTTTTCTACCCCAATCCCCTAGAGTTCTACTTCACCGGACAGCGTAGCGGCTTATTAGATGTCGGTCTTGTCCGTCCTGCCAGTCTCCTCTTTGCCCTGGCCTTGCCGGCTTTGCTCAAGTGGCGCGCCAACTTCCCGCTCACAGCGCGACTCACTAAAAAACTCTGGCTGTTGCCGCAGATTCTGGGCGTGTCGGTCTTTTGGTTTATCGCTGCCCATGCCACCCTCTTTCGGCTGCACCTCCCCACCCGCTACACCGAACATACCTGGCGGATTGTCTTCGCCCTAGCCGCCGCGATCGCCCTGGCCATTCTCGTCGATCGCCTATTTCAATATTGGGAACCCACCCAGCCCCCAGCTCCCGTTGCGGTTCAGTGGGGCGGTATGTTCTTGATGGGAGCGATCGCTGTGTTGATCGTCATCTATCCCCGCTTTGTGGTTGATTTTCCTAGCACGAAATATAAAGTCGGCGAGGCACCGGAGCTGTATGAGTTTGTGCGCCAACAGCCCCTGAATACCCTGGTGGCATCTCTCAGTGAGGAGGCGGACAATCTGCCGAGTTTTTCCCAGCGCTCGATCTTGGTGGGGCGAGAATATGCCATTCCCTACCACTGGGGCTACTACGGCGAGTTTCGCGATCGCGCCACGGCCCTGATCAATGCCCAGTACACCCCTGATCTGCAGGCCGTTAAGGACTTTATCGAGACCTACGATATTACCCTGTGGTTGCTCGATCCCAACGCGTTTCAGCCAGGCTATGTGAGCGATGGCTGGTTTAACCAATATCAACCGCCCACCGAACGCGCCCTGCAGTATTTGCGTGAAGGAACTATACCCGCCCTAACTCGCCTGCCCGACACCTGCACCGTGTTGACCACGAACGGTATGCAGCTTCTCGATGCCGCTTGTATTCTGCAACTGGAAGCGCTGGAACCCTTAGAGACAGAGGATGGTGCAGATCCAGAGGCAGAGGCAGAGTCTGAAGACAGCGAGGACGACGATGCCGCAGATGCCTAGGCTGGCTCATCGTTGCCGATCGATATATTGCCCACCTAACCCTTGTCTTGATGGGGCTACCCATGGATGAATCCCCAGCGTTGCTGAACCTCGCCCATTGGTTGGCGGGCGAGTACGAAAACCCAGTCCAATCCCGCAATCAGCCCATCTGGTTTGTGCATCTGCGCCTGTGGTATCGGCCCGTGCCCCAGCGAATTGCTGGCAAGCTGGCTCTGTTTGCGGAACAGGCACCCGTCCTCAAGCCAGAGCAGGCCTATCGCCAGCGGGTGCTGACGCTGTGGGATGGCCCAGAGGGGCTGAAGGGCAACTATTGGGCTATGCGGCAGCCCGATCGCTGGCGTACGGCTGGGGCCAATGGTGACCTACTGCGATCGCTCTCGGAGGATGATCTAGAGCTGCTCCCCGGCTGTTGTTTGGATATCCAATCCCAAGGCGATCGCTTCGTCGGTGCGCTTGAACCCGGCGCTCGCTGCTGTTTTGACTATGCGGGGCAGACTCGACAGGTGGTTATTGGCTTTGAAGTCTACCGCGATCGCCTCCTCAGTTTCGATCGTGGTGTGGATCCAGAAACCGGTAAAGGCTTATGGGGAGCCTTGATGGGCCCCTACGAGTTCCAGAAATGCCGTGATTTTGCTGGCGATTGGCTCTGAACGCGATGCACGCCCTTGACCTTGCGGTGAGCGTACCCCCCTGGGCTAAAGAGATGTTAAAGAACATCGAGAAATGTGAGGGAAGTTCACCGCTCTCTAGAGAGGTGCGATAAAAATAATGAAGATGATTCAATGATCAAGAACTATCAAGTCTAGTTAGACAGGCTATTGATGTAGGGCTTGGGCCATATCCGGATCGTTGAGTCCCCCGTAGTAAGGGGACGGCGAAGCCAAGGATCGAAGGCAGTCCCAGCCATGCCCCTGCAACCGGATTTGATATCAGGATAGCTAGAGAACGAGGACGTCCTGCACGGATTGGGTGCCTCGTGTTGATCACCCTAAGCGGCCGGTGCTGTCATGGATTCATGGACGATGTCTAGCCATACCCTTATACCGGAAACGACGGGGCAAACCGCGTCTCCCTCCCTCCACGACCAGGTTCAGATTGCTTTGGCGATCGCCGACGAGACCTTGCTCAAGTCGCTGCTGCTGAACTGTACGCCCTCCATTGCCCAGCCCCACTTTTTAGGGTCAGCTATTTCCCGCATTGGCATTCCCACCCCCGATGGGCGATCGGTGGATGGCGTGATTCAGTTTGAGCTGGTGCATTGCCGCTTGGCCGAGTCCCAAGACGACATTGAACGCCAGTTTGCCATCCGGGGCGATCGCGATCGCCGTGAATATCACTATGCCCAGATCACCCGCTGCGAATCGGAAACCCAAACCCTGGGGCAGAGTATTTCCCTGGCCCAAGCCCTAGGGTTGCTCACTCAAGCGGGCTTTCAGTTTGACCAAGTGCAAATGATCCTCAACCTGCCCCATGAAGCTTGTCATAAATCATGGTGGTATATGCTCGATGCCCAAGGGCACTTTTCGCTGCCCTTCCGCCGTGTTTTGCGCACCCGTCGCTATGCAGACGGCACGTTTACCCTGCAGTACAAGGATCATTTTTTACAGGACAAGCCGCCCTGCTTTACCAGTCGCCACGAGCAGGTTTTGATTGAAATCAAGTCGCCCCGCCAAGGCTTTAGCAAAACCCTAGAGAAAATCAATCGCCACCGCGAACAGCTTGGCATCCATGCCGCTATTTTAATTAGCCATGCCATGAGCGATCTGGAAGCCCAAGGGTTTATCAGTCAAGGCGTCAGCGTCTATGCTGCCCAAGATTTCCTGCTGCCCACCCGCGCCGACTGTCAGCACTGCGCCAATGACGCCTGTCCTCTGCAAGGCAATGGTCAATCTCCGGTGCGCTCCTGTCAGCAGTTTTGCCTCAACGGGCAGATGTGTTAGGAACCTAGGACGACTTGGGGCAGGCGATCGCCCCTCCTAACTCATGATCTCTGCATGAACGGGAGGCGATCGCGTCCGTCTCGTACCGAAGCAAGCGATAATAGATCTATATAGACTTATAAAACTAAAGCCTCGACAGCACCGTAGCGGTCGTTGGGGCTGGGGTCTAGGCAGGAGCGATCGCGCCTTGATCGATCGGTAGCTCTGCTGTCAGCCATGGATTGCGACCAGACATTATGGAGTGGATTTCAGGGGTATGCTAGGCAAAACCTCACTAGGTAGTATCGGACTTGTGATTGGCGGCATTCTATCCGTCATAGGATTCACCGCGTACTTTTTCTCAGACAATGCCACCTTAAACCTAGTTGGTTTCTTCTACGGTATTCCCATTCTCCTCGGTGGTTTTGCCCTAAAAGCAGCGGAGCTGAAGCCAGCACCCTTTGCTGAACCCACCACTCCCCAAGTGCTGCAACTGCGGGAGCAGAAAGCCACCGCCACCCAAAACCAAATCCGCAAAGATGTGACCCGCTATCGCTATGGTCAGGAAGTCCATCTTGATACGTCCCTCGAACGCTTAGATCTCTGCCCCTCGGATGAGGAGCGCCCTGTCTTAATTGGGGTGCGGGAAGCTGATGTTGAGGGCGAGTATGCCTTGGTTCTACAGTTTTTGTCGCCGCTCATTTCCCTAGAGCTATGGCTGGAAAGGCGGGAGAAAATTGAGCGGTTTTTTGGTCCCGGCATCCGCGTTGAGGTCACCCAGACCCAGGATGAATACGTTGAAGTGTCGTTGATTACCACCGCTTCTGAACCACCCTTGTCTAACGCTGCTTAGAGATTAGAGATCCTTGGCAGTTGGTCAAATTTACGTGAATCTATCTAGGCGATCGCTGCTACAAAAAGCGATCGCCTTTGTTGTCTAGTGTGATTGCTTAGATCTTGCCTCTTGAGCGCAATGATTTCGTAGGTGAGCAGAACTTGTCCTATGTCATCGTTAATTGTCCGGAATTCTGCTGAGTTTTACGAAAACCTTACTGAAGCAGCGCAGCGCGATTGCGGATCTGTTGTAGATCATGATGACCTTCTAGCCAGCGACCGTATAGAGCCTCGCTCAGGGGCGATCGCCGTCTCGGTTGGAGTAGAAGTCTCTCCTTGAAAGGCTTGCAGCAATCCCACCGTCGGTTTGAAATCCATCCTGATAGATAGACAACTCCGCGTATGGTCTAAGCGTATAGCTATGTGAGGAATCATGAGCATGACACGCATGGGTGTTGCTCGATTTGCTCAATGCGATTGACTTAAGCACGGAGATGATGGATATGGTAGCAGCAGCAGTATCGCGTGTTCAGGAGAATCATCTGGACGTCGTTGTGCCCCAAACAGAGTTGAAAGCCTTGTTTCGTCAAGCGGAGCAAGAACTATATCGCAGCAAGGCATTTCGCCAAGCCTTGAAGGCCTTACAGCGGGAAACCGAAGAGCTATCTGAGATTCAAGGATCCTTACAACAGGCCTGCAAAGAGGCTATCCGTCTCACGCTGCGACAGGTGTTTGTTGCCTCTAAAGATTTGTTGGAACAGGTGGTTAAAGGGCAGCCGGCAGCAGAGATGCCCAGTCTAGCGATCGCTCCGGTGTTGCCAGCCGATACAGATTCCCAAGCCGAGCAGGCTGCTGAAGACGATGCCGTAGATCCTACTCTTGATCAGTTTCCGCTCTTAAAGCAGGCGGCTGAAACCAGCCATTTGCCCACGCCCATCAAGCCTGCTAAGGTATCGTCTACCCCAGCTTCGTCACGGTTGCGGGCCAAGACTGCCCAGCAGGCCCAGCAAGTGCAGTTGGAGCGCAAGGAAAAGCATAATCAAATCTTGGTGCAGCTTGGGCAAGAGCTGAAGCAGATGCGCGAACGGCGATCGCTCTCGGTGGCAGAACTGCATCAGCGCACCCTGGTACCCATGCACCATATTCACGCCATTGAATCGGGCCAGGTTGAGCGCCTACCGGAAGACATCTATGTGCGCGGCTTTGTGCGCCAAATTGGAGATGCGCTGGATCTCGATGGGGCGGCGATCGCTTGCCTACTGCCCTCCAGCGCCGATCTGATTAATCCCGTGCCTTCTTGGTACCACGAAGAGGAGCAGAGCGCCCTGCATCCTATGCACCTATATGTTGGCTACACTGCGCTGATTGCTGGCACCATGGGCAGCTTGGTCTGGATGAATCAACAGCCCTTCGATCCCATGGCGTTTCAGCAAGATTTTGAATGGCTGAATGTATTTCAGGTGTCCGATCGCCATTCCGCCGATGCCTTTGAAGTCACGCCTATTCCCAATATGACTGGCGTAGATGCGATCGCCCCGCCCGACCGTTCTGCTCCCGAGTCGTCGTCTTTCAATACACCAGCCTTTACTCAATCTTCAGAAGCCGTTTCCCCCGTATCGCGCTAGGTTGCTGACGGCTAGATTGTTCATGGCACGGAGAAGGTCTCCTCCATCGGTTGATTCCATGGAGGAGTTATCCTTGGTTTTTATCAATCCCAGCTAGGCTATGGGACGGGCTTCGGGTTCGAGCAAACAGACCCGATAAAACAAATCCTGATAGGCGATCGCAAAGTCATCGAGCGCCTGCAGCGATAGCTTATTGGCGAGATCCAAGACCTCGTTGGGATCATCAGTTTCACGAAAAATGCTGAAATACCGCGCCCCAATTTGCAGAGCTGGAACCGGCTTATCCAGATCGGGTACGCGAACTAAGGTCTGTTGATACTGAACTGCCGATGATAGCATTTGGCACGCCGGTACGAGCTTCAGTGCCGCTGCCGCCTGGGCAGGCTTGGGCGATCGCACTGGTGTGGCTTCATGCTCCCAAATCCAGATTTGGTGGCCCTTAGGCGCTTCAATCACCACCATGTGATCGCCGCGCTCTCCTAGCTTAAACACCATCTTCAGCGCCGTTTCGGCATCTGCCACCACCTTAAAAAAGCTGTAATACTGCCCATCAAGCGATACCGCCGCAATATGGCGTTCCATATCGGGGACATGCACCCGACAGGATCGATACTGCTGACGCGAGGTCAAAAATTTACACACACCAGATTCCACGGGTTGATTCATTTCAAGTAAGCGTCAGATCTACAACACAGCAAGCTCAGCCCATGGACTCTGTTTATTTCAGCCCACCTGAATACCTAGCTCGAATGGGTCAGCAAGGCATAAATCCTGGTATGGTCTATGCTGACGTCGATGGATGGTTACACACATTCCAGGTCAATAGCGTGGGTTCAATGCGATCGCCCGCCCTGTCCCCAAACGTGACCCTTGAGGGCGGGCGGTAGAATGCGTCACGTTTCTATTGTGATGCATTGCTTCGATCCTCAACAGGTTTACGCCCCACCTCTGAGATTTCTTTTGAGACTCTACTATCTACCTATTGTTCAATTGTAAAGATTCATCAGTAGTTTATTACACAACTTAATCCCTAGGGGGGGGAACTTTTCTGCTAAAACAAAGTCGTGGGTGCCTTAGACCGTCCTATAATTCTGCTGGACAATTCCATTAGACACCAGTGGGCATAACACGGCACACGCCAGTATGATGGACTCACTCAAATTCTCGCCTGACGGTCTTTGGTGATGAGAGGTTGACTTCATCAGTGGTGCACCACCAAACGCTACCGAGCGATCGTACAGTTTTGTGAGGAGATTGAACATTGATAGCATTATCATTCGCCCTGAAGTTTTTTCGCTTTAACCATTCAGCTCCTATGTTGATGGGGCTGCTTGCTGCAGCTCTTGGAGGTTTAGCGCTTGGAGTGCCCACTGCTCAAGCCTCCTCAGATGTCTTACCATCCAGTGCTGACGTCGATGCTACGGCAGCGATCGCCGATCCTCTCCTATCGCTTGATGCAGAGCCTGCCATGGATGCTGCTGATTCGACAGAAGCGATCGCCGATCCTCTCCTGTCCCTTGATGCTGGTTCTGATCTTGCAGCTAACGAAGACGCAGATCTCACTCTCAGCACCCTTGCTGATGAAGCGTCGGTGGATTCAACCTCTGTCAATCGTCTAGCGGATGCTGAGACGGATGTAGAGCTAGCCGATAGCCAACCTGACGACTTTCAGCTCGATGACGCTGCTCTGCTGCCTGAGGATGTAGACGCGCTCACGGTTCTTGAGATTCACGAAATCGGCATCGACCAAGACAGCATGGCTCAGGTTACCTCCGTAACCCAGCTATCCGATGTACGCCCCACGGATTGGGCATACCAAGCATTGCTAGGGCTCATTGAGCGCTACGGGTGTATCGCTGGATATCCTGATGGCACCTTTCGTGGCAATCAACCCCTGAGCCGGTATGAGTTTGCAGCCGGTCTCAATGCCTGCCTTGAAAGCGCAGCCCTCAATCTTTCTCCCGATGATGCGGATCTCTTCTCTCGCCTGCAGCAAGACTTTGCCAGTGAGTTGGCCAGTCTACGGGGACGGGTAGATTCCTTAGAAGCTCGGATCTCGACCCTAGAGGCTAACCAGTTTTCCACCACCTCGAAGCTCTTTGGGCAAGTTGTGGTTGGGGTACAGGGACGCAACGACTACGAGTTTTCCCAGTTCCGAGATGTGCTGGACAATGAAAGCGAACCTAACCTCGTTACCAATGTTCAGCTCAACTTACTCACTCAGTTTGACTCCCGCAGTATTCTCCTCATCGGGATGCAGGGTGGCGATGGCAACACCAGCAATACACCTGGGCTAAGCGACTTTACTCGGCTAGCCTATGAAGGAGATACCGATAATGATATTGAACTGAGTGATGTCAGCTTCCGGCACCTTGTAACGGATGATATCGCCTTGATCGTTGGGCCGCGGGGTGTTAACGCTGTCAACACGTTCCGAGGGATCAACCGAGTTGAAAGTGCTGGGTTTGGGCCTCTGTCGCGTTTTGCTCAGCGTAACCCCATTATCGGAATTGGCTCGGGTGGTGGTGGCGTTGGGTTAGATTGGCAGATTGCCAACTGGGCTAGCTTCCAAGCCGTCTATTCGTCGAGTTCCGCATCGGATCCCAACAATGGATTCTTTGGAGGAGATAACGGTATCACAACTATCGGCGGACAGTTGGTGCTATCTCCTAGCCGAGATGTTGATATTTCGGTGCAATACCTCAACTCTTACTCGCCCTTTGGCCGTCTCTTTAGCGGTGTCGGTGATGACCAGGTTGCTGTCCTTGATGGGTTAACCGGCCGCGCTCCCATTCAAACCAATGCCTTTGGTACCACTCTAGAATGGCGAGTGGCAGAATCCCTCACGGCGGGTGGCTGGGTTGGCTACACGAACTCGAACTTGCTTGGGGAAAGCGGAGATATTGAAACGTTCAACTGGATGGCATTCCTCAACTTCCCTGATTTCTTGGGTGAAGGCAACTTGGCTGGTATCTATGTGGGGCAACCACCGAAGATTACCTCTAGTGACCTGCCGTTGAACCGCAATATTCCGTCTCTCATCAGCGAAGGGGAATTTCCTTCAGGGGAAGGTGGGCAACCTTCAACCACAACGCACGTAGAAGCGTTTTATCGCTGGCGGGTGAGTGATAACATCTCCGTGACGCCTGGGTTTATCTTGCTCTTTAACCCAGGACACAATTCCGATAATGACACCATCTTTATTGGAGCGCTGCGCACAACGTTTACGTTCTAGGTTCGGTCAGACTGAGAGGGGTACCTAGTCAGGCAAATGGGCGATCGCACTCATAACATCAAGGGCGATCGCTTATTTGCAGGAACTATTGACGTCGTGACGCAGTCTTTGGGGATAGGTTTGCCAAGATCTCTTGAGGGAATCCAGCGATCGCTTACCGTGCCCCCTGTGCCTATCGCACTTTGTTGACATTGCATCTATACGACTTTGATCTTCATCTTTCATGACGTGCCCCCTCCAGTCCGGATGATTGTTCAAGATCTACAAAAATTGACATTCTCGTGCCTGATGTCCAAGGACAGCTTTCAACTGGATTGCCCCTTGTACATAGGTCTTGATGTATTAGCCCCACGATCACTCTCTTGAGTCTGCCGCATCCCCACGACTGGATGGTTCAGCATGATTCGATGCACTCAATGTCTGCATTCTTTGTGAAGCACGACTGCACAGGGTCACGCTGACTATTGAGTTCACCTGTTTTTTATACCGCAAAGGAACAACTTGCATGAAAAAGAGTCACACGACACCCTATTTCTTGGGTCTAGGGTTACTGGCTGGCAGCCTAGCGATCGCTCCAGTCGCGAATGCACAAATTCAAGTCGACGGTGGAGAAATTGGCGGGCAGGCCTCTTTCTTTGTGCCGGAAGTTGATCCAGAAGGCAACGTTCGTCTATTCGATGTTGGTATTCAAACCCTGCGACTTGAAACTAGTAGCGGTGTTACAACAACCTCTATCTTTACGCCTGATGCTGCTGCCTTTGATGATGCCAATAACGATGGTCTTCCTAACGAAGGGGATACCGGCACATTGCAGGGCAGTCTAACAGGTATTGCCTTCACATCTGAAGGAACGCCAATTCCGTTTAGCGATCGTCCTACTCTGCTAAACTTTACGCTGGATAGCTTTGATACCAACATTGGTACTCTAGACGGTACCCTGTTGCGTCCAACTGAAGCCGGTACTGCCCCCTTAGTTTTCTTGCCTGGCATTGACAGCAATGCAATCACTTTAGTTGAAGACAGTGGCATCGAAAGTATCGGTGGACAGCTTCAGCTTGGAGATTTTGAGGCAGGGATCGATGATGGAATCATTGCTCTTCCCGCATCTCTTCAATTCCGTGAAAGCCTCAGCGAAGTTCCCGTTAATCTCACTCCCACCTTCTTGTCTCGCCGAGTCAAGTTTGAATTCTCTGGTAGTGATGTTATTCCGTCCGTCGGTACAGACTTCAACTTTTTGCCTGAGGAAGTTGCTGTTGATGATGACGATCTCGATGATGATCTCGACGAAGATCTCGATGACGATCTCGATGATGACCTCGACGACGACCTCGACGATGACCTCGACGATGACGATGATGACGACGATGATGATGTAGGTTTTATCCTCAATCAAGGTATTCGGTTCGTGGGAGCGGTTAATGACCGTTTCCGCATCCAGAGCGTCGGAACGAGGGGCTCACAGGAATTTCAAATTCGTGGCGAGTTAGGCTCTGTCGATATCTCCATCGATACCGAAGATGCTGATATCAAGCGAGATGATGTGCTTTCAGAAACGGAGGTTACTTCCTACCGTATTCGTGGCGAAAGCGACGGGGTCTTTAATTTCTACAACTCGAACCTGTATGGTTTTGCCAGCACGGGCGAAAGTCGCACTGATTTCAAATTTGAGCAAGGTAGTGGCAGCGATCGCCTTCGTTTGGAAGGACGCAGTGAGGGCCCAGTAAGCTTCTATGCTTTTGCTGGTGCTCAAGATGTGTTGTTTGACTTTGACGACGTGAACTTCACCGATGACACCGAGTTCATCTTCATCGATACCAGTGCCGGTTCCGACTTCACCTGTAATTTCTGTGGTGCAAGTCTAGAAACTAACCGACGCATTGTTGTTGAGAACAACGTCATCCGTGTCGGTGCTCCTATTACTGTGAGTGTGATCACGCCTCCACCCACACCGGTCTTCGTTGGACAACAAGGCAACTCGGTGACGGTTCAGACCTCTCAGGTGACAACAACGTCAATTACGTTCAATGTCGCGTCAAGTGTTGGTACTTCTCTGTTTAGCCTATGCGGCCCGTCTGAAACCGCTATCTACCAATATGGTTACCTAGCAGGCCACCGGTATCTGACGTTGGCTAATTTGAGTACTCAGTATCAACAAATTGCTACGAGCGGTACTCGTATTGAGGTCGTTAACCAAGGACGCGATCGCTACTATGTGGTGACTCGTCCCAGTTCTGTCCCTGGCTTAGGTCTTGGTCTACGCCGTGAAGCTTTGGTTGCCTATCAACAAGTTGGCCCTAGCGGACGCATCTTCCCTGGTCTCGTTGGTCTTCGTGAAATCGCTGTTGATGATCTTGACCTCGATGATGATGAGTACGAAGTCGATGATGATCTCGATCTGGATGATGATCTGGACGATGATCTAGATGATGACTTGGACGATGATCTGGACGACGATCTAGATGATGATCTAGATGATGACTTGGACGACGATCTGGATGATGATCTGGACGACGACCTAGATGACGTCTCGGATGACAGCGTAGACGATAGCTCAGATGACGTCTCGGATGACAGCGTGGATGGTCTGGATGACGTCTCGGATGATAGCGTAGACGACAGCTCGGATGACGTCTCGGATGACAGCGTAGACGATGACGGTCTGGATGACAGCGTAGACGATGACGGTCTGGACGGCTAAGTCGCTCCTAGTCATGGAGAGCCTTAAGGGCTAAACTGCCTCCGAGCAGCAGTCAGTCTCCCAATTCAAAAACCGCGATCGCTCCCAAGGGCGATCGCGGTTTCTTTTTTATGATGGCTTCAAAGCCAAGAGCAGCTAGACTCTACCCTTTGACTGATCCCGCTAATAGTCCCCGTACAAAGTAGCGCTGTAAAGCAAAGAAGACCACGAGCGGAATTGTCATCGACACAAACGCACCTGCTGTCAGAAGGTGCCAGTCCTGACCGCGATCGCCCACCAAGTTACGCAGCACTAGGGTCACCGGAGCCACGGATTGGTTGCCCCCTAGGTAAACCAAAGCCACTAGCAGATCGTTCCACACCCAAAGAAACTGAAAAACCGCAAAGGAGGCGATCGCTGGCATCGATAAAGGAATCACCAGTCGGTTGAAAATTTCCAAATGGGAAGCACCATCCACAGCCGCCGCCTCAATTAGATCCCGAGGTAAGGACGCAATATAGTTGCGCAATAGATAGATGCCCAGAGGTAAACCATAGGCAGCATGGGCTAACCAAACCGCTAGAAATGTACCTGACCATCCCAGTTGGTTATAGGTTCGCAAGACAGGAATTAAGGTCATTTGCAACGGTACGACTAAAAGCCCCACAATACCAGCGAACAAAACCTGCCGACCTGGAAACTCCATCCAGGCTAGGGCATAGGCTGCAAAGGCAGCAATAGCAATGGGAATCACTGTTGCTGGAATCGCAATGATCAAGCTGTTTAAGAAGGCTTGCCCCAT
>DATNRH010000299.1 GCA_036703605.1 Candidatus Obscuribacterales bacterium
GTGGACAGAAATGGAAACGTTATCCTGAAATTACGGAATTTCCGTCCCTGCGATGGGGTTAAAGATAGTGCCTTATTGGAACAAGCAACCATGAAAGTCGGACTCCAAGCTCTCCTCAGTGATGCCCACATTGATGCCCAGCAATCCCATAGTCAGCGGCAATTGTCCCTCTCCATCACGGCGATCGCCGACGGATTTACCGATCAAAATCTACCGCTCAATCTTTGCTTAGTGCTGGATCACAGTGGCTCCATGGGGGGTAGACCGCTGCGGACAGTGAAGGAAGCTGCCATGAAACTTGTCGATAAACTCCGGGACGGCGATCGCCTCTCCGTCATCGCCTTTGACCACAAAGCAAAAGTGATCGTCTCCAACCAAGATGCCAGCGATAAAGACCACATCAAAAAGCAAATTAGTCGCCTAGAAGCCGCCGGGGGCACTTGCATCGACGACGGCATGAAACTGGGTTTACAAGAACTCACCGCCAGCACCGGCAACCGCGCCGCCCAAGTCTTTATCCTCACCGACGGCGAAAATGAACATGGCGATAATAACCGCTGCCTCGACATTGCCCGCCTCGCCGCCAGCCATGGTGTCACCCTCAGCACCCTCGGTTTTGGCAGCAACTGGAACCAAGATGTCCTCGAAAGCATTGCCGATGCCGCCAACGGTAGCCTTGCCTATATCGAAGACCCAGACCAAGCCGTAGCTGAATTTGACCGCCTCCTCAGTCGCGCCCAGTCTGTCGGTTTAACCAATGCCCAACTTTTATTACAACTAACGCCCAATTCCCGTCTCGCCGATCTCAAACCCCTTGCCCAAGTCGCCCCCGAAACTATCGAGTTAGAAGTGGTCAAAGAGGGGGATTTCTATGGTGTGCGCCTAGGGGATCTGATGACGGATGCGCCTAGGGTGATTCTTGCCAATCTCTACATTGACCAACTCGCCCCGGGTGAGCAAACGATCGCCACGGTACAGGTGCGTTACGATGACCCTGCCAGCGAGCAAACCCAGCTCATGTCCGAGACCATTCCCGTTACGGTGGAAGTACAGTCCCAATATCAGCCAGACCCCAACGCCGCTGTCCAACTCTCCATCCTTGCCCTCGCCAAATATCGTCAAACCCAGATGGCTGAGGCTAAGCTAAAATCCGGCGATCGCCAAGGAGCTGCCACGATGCTCCAAACTGCTGCCAAAACCGCAATCCA
>DATNRH010000300.1 GCA_036703605.1 Candidatus Obscuribacterales bacterium
CAGGGACCATCCTACAACACGTCTTCGTGATGCTGATGTCGCTGCTGTTGTCAACACACTCACAACAGCGTTCACCAAACTGAGCTGACTCATGGTGGCCTCCCCCACTCCAGTGCCCTCCCCCCACCCTGTGGCGAGGCCACTAGTCATCTCTCCGGTCAAGCGCTCACTCCGCAAAGCCCCAGCTGCAATCAAGGTCCATTTCGCCACTGCACCCCCCTCAAAGCGCCCGGACTCGCGACCTTCCCCAGTCAACACCCAAACCCGGCCCCCGGCCCCACCATGGGAGCCCACCATGGCTCCCACCGAGATCCCGGATCTCTCCACTCTCAATGACACTCACAGTAAGTCACTCCAACAAGCTAACCGCGGTTCCATGTATCCCGGAATGTTTGCCTCTCTTCATCCTGCAGGTCCCATGCTCCACCAGTATGGCACTACCGGTACCCCTGTCGACATTGCTGCTGACTGGACCATCGACCAGCTGGACCAGGCGGTCGCCTACGGCTCCCATCCCTCTGCCCGAGCTCCGGAAGCAGCCCAGTGTGTCCGGGACGAGGCCTTGGAAAAGGTCAAACTAGGCTACTGTCGTGTTGTCAAATGGAGTGACATGCGTCAAGCTCTCCTCAAAGGCCAACAGCGCACCAAGATCAGCCCCCTAGCCGCCATTCCCCACAAGAGCCGCAAGTTTCGTATGCTCCTTGACCTCTCTGCCAAAGCTCGCCGCACTGAGTCCATGCGCAACAACATGGGCACAACTGTTAATGACGCCACCAACAAAGAAACGGCTCCGCTCCACTCCATGGCCCAACTTGGATCAGTTCTCCCACGAATCATCTTCCAGATGGCCACCCTCTCCGAAGAAGCTGGCCCTATCATGAGTGTCAAGTTTGACATCAAAGACGGTTTCTGGCGCATGGCTGTGCCTCTTGATGCGGAATCTGAGTTCTGTTATCCACTGCCCAAGTTGGATCCCGTCGAAGACACCCACATTGTCATCCCTGCCTCCCTCCAAATGGGCTGGACGAGTTCGCCCCCTTTCTTCTGTGCTGCTTCCGAAACCGGTCGCGATATCGCGGAATGGCTTCGCTTGTTTGACCACTTACCGGCTCATGTCATGGAAGATGCCACTCTGGCTCCCACCGATCCCCAACTCCTTCACCCTTTCATCATCCCCTCCCACTGGACCGATGCCGACTATGCAGCCTACCGACGCCAAATCGAGTACCTACTGGAGATCTTCGTCGATGACTACATTGCTCTAGTCCAAAGCCAGGACCCTGAAGTCCTCCGCCACCACTCCAGAGCCCTCCTTCACACCATCCATCAGATATTCCCCAGTGCCCCACTCACTGACATTGCCAATGACCCAGTCTCCCAAAAGAAACTCCTCGAAGGC
>DATNRH010000301.1 GCA_036703605.1 Candidatus Obscuribacterales bacterium
ATAATGCTGAGACCAAAACATTAACCAACGGCTGTGAGGAGAAACAATATGCGCGCGTCTCGCAAATCATCTACCGTATTTCAGAACTTAGGTTGGATTGCTGGCGTCATGGGGGGCTCGGCAACGATGTTGATCGTTACCCCAGGATATGCACAGACACAACCCGTGATACCAGACACCCAGACAACCCCGCTCATGCCTGCAGCAGCGTCGCCGACGTCGGATTTGCTGGAGGTTGAAGACCTGGCTCCTGCAATGGGGCCAGAGGACACGATCGCTCTCCCACCAGCAGCAGCACCCGTAGCTGAGGCAGCGATCGCTCCTGACGACCTATCCCAACCATCCGATAGCCTGGCTGAGCCTGCGGCTGCATCGCTGTCTGAATCATCGGAATTCGAATCATCCGAAGACGTGTCTAGGCAAGCCGTGGATCTCTTGCCCGCTCAGATTCCCGCCCCAACCCCTAGCTCCACCTACGCTAACGCGATCGCCCAGTTCAGCGGTGGCGGCGGCCCAGGGCCCCTGCGCTTCTACCTAGGCACAGAGCTACCCTATCCCACCACGCTGCTAGGCCCAACGCGACGTTTTTCGGTATCCGCAGGCAGCGATCGCCAAGGAGGGCTCAGCTTACCAGGAGGGGTGCAGCTTTCGCTGAATGATTCCGATACCATCACCCTAGAAGGACGGGTAGGCACCTCCATCCTCGGGTTTGATCTGAGCTACCGCCATCAACCAGAGCTAGCCCCCCTAGGGTATTCCGTGAATATCTTTAACCAACGAGCCTATTCCTCCAACCTGCGGGGGGGCGATCGCGATGTGGATTTGCCCGGCGGTGATACGCCCTGGGTACATCGCTTGGGCGTGGGTGCAGAAGTCTTCCACGCCTTTTCCCCTGATCTAGAAGGTGCGCTGGGACTCACCTATCAACGAGTATCAGTGCGGGATGATGTCTTTTCTAACGACCTATTCTCACAGGATGAACGGGGCAATCGGCTCACGGTAAGCGATAGCGGACAGGATGATCTGCTGGTTTTATCGGCAGCAGCTCAGTACGACACTCGCAATGATTTGATTAACCCTACCGAAGGCAGTCGGCTGCGTCTGGGGCTGGAGCAAGCCATCCCCTTGCAGGATGAAACGATTTCCTTCACAGGCTTAACCGGCAACGCCACCCAGTTTATTCCTCTCTCCCTGTTTGGCTTCGCAGAAGGGCCCCGCACCCTAGTGCTGAATGTTCAAGCCGGACACATTTTCAATGATGTTCCTAGTTATCGGGCCTTTAGCTTAGGAGGCAGTAACTCCGTGCGGGGTTTTGAGCGTGGTGATGTGGGCTCGTCTACCAGCTTTATCCAAGCCTCCGCCGAATATCGCTTTCCCATCTTTTCCTTTGATGCCATGGATGAAGAAATCGATGTGGGCGGGCTGCTGTTTGTGGACTATGCGAGTACCCTCGATACCCTAGATGACGTGATTGGTCGCCCTGGAGTTGCGCGCGATAAGCCCGGTGACGGGTTGGGATTTGGTCTAGGCTTGCGGCTACTGTCACCCTTTGGCCCTGTGCGGGTAGAACTAGGGCTCACCGACAGTGGAGATTCGGCGGTACACATTAACCTAGGCGATCGCTTCTAGAGTTTCCCATAGCTGCCCATCAACCAGGATCTAGCTCATCAAAAGGTAGATCCTGGCATCTATGGTAATCCTACCTTTGTACAGCTACAAGGGTAGGATTGCTGACGTCAGCAA
>DATNRH010000302.1 GCA_036703605.1 Candidatus Obscuribacterales bacterium
TCCTCTCCCGGGGGGAGTGTGTCGCCCTGCTGGTGATCTACGTGGCTTTTCTTGTCTGGATCGGCACAGAGACGTTCGGGGTGCTCGACTGGGTGCCCAGTCTCCCGCCGGCGCCCGCGGGGGGCTAAATGCTCACAGAAAACTTGTGGAAGCATGTGATAATGGCCAAGTACGTGCCCAGGACCGGCCCTCGCTTCTGACCCACACCCGCGGTCATTCCTTGAGGCAACATGAACGCCTTATCGCCCAAGCTGCCTCGGCGAGAGCCGATAGTGCATGGAAGAGGGCGAGTTAAGGGCGTCGACAACCCGGATAATGCGTTCTCACAACCCCACGTCAAAGGATGAATGATGCCACAGGTCTAGTGTTCATCCATGGCGTCGATCAGCCATTCCAGAGGCTATCGTATTTTTTGTAGTCGAAGGCTGGCATGTCTGAGAGCGATTCTCTTGAATAGGGGAGTTCATAGTGCATGGCACCAGGCTGCCAGTCATTCGGATGGCCATAGAAGGGATACGCATAGGGACCATTGCCGAACTCAGAGCTTGAAGGCTTCACTACGATGGCCTGCATTACGCCGTCTCGGGTGAAAAGTGCATCCGTGATATAGCCCACACCTGTGTCATTGCCAAGGCTGGCAAAGTCATCGATGATGTCGGTGATCTTCCAAATACGCGGCCCCGTCATGACATCGCTTTCCACTTGGGTGCTTTTCTCAAGATCCCCCTTGAAGATGTAGGCATCGTCGACATACTCATCGTTGAACAGGTTGTAGTCTTCGACATTGTCTTCGCGAACCGGTATGCGAACGCCTTGTTGGCCAAGTTGAGTCTCCTCCCACGGAATGGAGACGTGCCTGTCGCCGCTTCCCCACATGCCACCGACATCCGCGATGAGGGTCACAATCTGATTCTCTTCATCCAGGATGACATTCTCGATTGTGCCAATAACATTACCTTGAGCACCTATCGCCTTGGTATTCAGCAGCGTCTCGGCTCTTATGCCTCCTTGCTGATAAAGCGCATCGTAACTCCATTCATCCAAGGGGCGAGGGTTATCCTGACTCTGTGCGGCCTGAGCTGTCGGCATGGAGATAGTCATGAATGCGAACGATAGCGCAGATACAGTTTTGCCATGTGGCTTCATAGTGAGGTCCTTTTCGTATATATGATGTTAACGTAGTACATGCTTGGTTTTGATGCCAATCGGACCATTTTACATGGTTGTTTTCGAAGCTATCGATAGAAGGGTATTCCCCTGCATGCCTGGATTACTTTTCCCACTGTCGGGATGAGAGTCGCATCCCAAAGAAAGCGGCCCTACCCAAGGCAGGACCGCTCAAGACGCTTCCTTGAGACTGGATCAGCTGCTGCTATCTTCCTGACTGTCATCGAGAATGACGACGGAATCAGCCATCAATTCCATGCTTTCGAACAGGTCGGCCTCCATATCACCGGTCACCGTGACCAGGTCGCCCTCGTCAATCTGCTGATAACCTTTCTCGTCGAGGGGATCATAGCCCAGCGACACAGTATCGATCGTCATCTGCCGGGGGCCAGTGTCGATGGTGAACTCGTAATCGCCTGTGCTGGTGACCGTTCCGGTCAGTTCAGTATAGCCAGCAACGATTGGCGTCACCACACTGTAATTCAGCGTTTCTTCATCGGCGCTGTCGGCATAGAAGTAGGTGCCTAGACTCTCGACATAGACGCTGCCGGCCTCGATCGTATTGGCCTCGGCAATGCCGTCATCTACCTTGCCATAGACCGTGACCTTGTCACCTTCCATCAACCCATAGCCATCCTTCTCGTACCAGCTCCAATCATCCATCTCGACCGTGATGGTACCTTGACCATAATCCAGAACAAAGGAACTGGGGCCCGTATCCACTGCCGTACCGCTCAGGTTTATCCAGGTATCATCGGGTTTCGTGTAAGGCGAATCGGCCGCCAGTGCC
>DATNRH010000303.1 GCA_036703605.1 Candidatus Obscuribacterales bacterium
TGTGCAAGAAGCCTTTGCCCAGCAGTTTCGTCGCTTGGTAGATGCGGATATTCCCACGGTGCTGCTGGTGGGCAACCATGACCAACATGCCCAAGGACAAGGTGGAGCCAGCCTTTGCATCTACCGTACCTTGGGCGTACCGGGGTTTGTGGTGGGCGATCGCCTCGAAACCCACCCCATCACTACCCGCCACGGCGATGTACAGGTGATTACTCTGCCGTGGTTGACGCCATCGACCTTGTTGACCCGTCCACAAACCGAGGGACTATCGTTGGCCGAGGTGAATCATCTGCTGATCGATCGCCTGCGGGTAGCTCTAGAAGGCGAAATCCGACAGCTTGACCCCACTATCCCCACCATTCTCCTCGCCCATCTGATGACCGATACGGCCTGCTATGGAGCGGAGCGCTTTCTGGCGGCGGGCAAAGGGTTTACGGTACCCATGCCCCTGCTGACCCGCCCTTGTTTTGACTACGTGGCCCTGGGGCATGTGCATCGCCACCAAGTGCTGTGCCAGGATCCGCCGGTAGTCTATCCCGGTAGTATTGAGCGGGTAGACTTTAGCGAGGAAGCGGAGGACAAAGGCTATGTAATGGTTAACCTAGAGCGAGGACGAGCAGAGGTGCAGTTTTGTCCCCTGCCGGTGCGTCCATTCCACACCCTGCGGGTCAATCTTTGTGATGCGGCTATGCCCCAAACCAAGCTGCTGGAGGCGATCGCCCGTGCTCCCATTCAAAATGCGGTGGTGCGGCTCATGTATCAGATCCACGCCGACCAAATCGATGCTCTCGATGCTGCGGCGCTGCATACGGCCCTAGAAGCTGCCCATACTTACACGATTCATCCTGAGCTAATCAGCCAACTTGCCCGTCCACGCCTACCCGAACTACGGAGCGATCGCAGCCTGGATCCCCTAGATGTATTGGAAACCTATATTGCTAGCCGAGATGATTTGCGCGATCTGGGTAGCGACATGATGGCGGCGGCGCTGGCGTTGCTCAACGATGATGACCCCGCTTGGACGGAGGTGGAGCCGAGTCTCGATGAGCCGCTTCCCAAACATCAAGACGAACCCAACACCGCACAATTACGGTTACTGTGACCAATTATACGTTGACGAGTCATACCTTAGCTAAGTGCAGCTGGGGTGTCGGTACAATCTCAGATAACAGATGGGCGATCGCCTGGGATTTCCCAGTTCCTACGGATAGTGTTTTTAGGGCTAACAAGCTTTGATAGGCCTAAGGTCTTAGCGAGGTACATGCGTTAGGCTAAAACTAGAACTTACCAATCATCATCTATTCGTCTGTCCCACGATCTACCCTACGATCTGGTTCCTCATGACCAGCTCCTCATGTCTAACCAAGCATGTTGGATACCTTAGGTTGGGCTCCTATTGGTTTGGATCCAAACCAATAGGAGCACCTGATTTGGAGCGCCTATTTGAGAGCCAACGGTTAGGAGCACACCGTTACGATCACCGAGCCTAGATGGATAACGTTAACTGATATACCCACGAGGAACAGCTTCTTAGATTGTGTTCCATAGGAAGCTGCTGTACGTTCTAGTCTGGATTGTGTCAGCCATGGCTCATCTAGTATTGATGATTTTGATGACTACCCGCGATCGCGCCGTCTCACTGCAGCGTCCATGACCTATCCGCTATCCCCCTCTGTTTCGGCGGAAGATCCCTTATCTTCCTCATCCTGTTCATCCTTGGCAGCCCAACTGCAAGCTAGCGATCGCACCTATCGCACCCTCATTGACCGCATGAAAGAAGGGGTGGTGATTGTCGATGGAGACGGCATCATTCAGTTTGTCAACCAACGCTATTGCCAGATGCTGGGGTATGCGTCTGCAGATCTGATTGGCTGCCATGAGTCAACGCTGGTGATACCCGACCATCGCGACAGCCTGGCGCAAAAATCTGCGCTGCGCCAACAGGGGATCAGCGATCAATATGAACTGCAGGTCAAGACGCGATCGGGGGATCCCCTTTGGTGTCTTGTCAGCGGTAGCCCTTTTGTGGATGATGCCATGGGCATTCACGGGTCGATGGGCATGTTGATCGACATCACAGAACGCAAGCAAGCTGAACTAGCCTTGCAGAAAAGTGAAGCAAAGCAGCGTGCTTTATTAGAAGCCATACCTGATCTCATTCTTGAGTTGGATGGCAACGGCACCTACCTCAATATCTTTGTTGCGCCAGACTTTCCTTTTATTGGCAATCTAGACAATCCTGTAGGTAAAAATCTGGTCGATCAACTGCCACGCGATATGGCTAATGAACGCCTGCACTATATTCGCCAAGCCATCGATACAGAAAAACTTCAGGTTTATGAATACGACACGGCTGGTCCTCAAGGCATCATCCATGAAGAAGCACGGGTGGTGAAAAGTGGGGCAGATGAGGTGCTGGTGATTGTCCGAGATATGACCGAGCGCAAGCGCATGGAATCCAATCTACGAGACCTCACGCGGCTTCAGCAGGCGATTCTCGACCATGCTGATTTCACCATCTTATCGACGGATACCCAGGGACGGATTCAAACCATGAATGCGACGGCCCAGCGCCTCTTGGGCTATGACGCCCAGGCGTTAATTGGTCAGACAACGCCGTTGCTGTTCTATTGCCCGGCAGAAGTGCGGAGACGGGCGATCGCGTTATCCATCGCTTTAGAACAATCCGTAGTACCAAGCTTTGATGTGTTGGTGACGCCCCTGTCTGCCGATGATCCCAAAGAACAGGATTGGACCTACATCAGTCGTACGGGCGATCGCATTCCCATGGCAGTGTCTGCAACAGCGTTACACAATCCCCAGGGAGACTGCACTGGCTATTTGCTGATCGGGCGCAATATGTCTGTGCAGCGCTGTCTAGATGGCGAACGGCGAAAACTGGCGTCAGTTGTAGAAAATAGCTCGGAATTGGTGGGTATTCTGTCCCTGCATGGCCCGCTGGAGTTTCTCAACCGGGCTGGTCAGCAGTTGTTGGGCTTAGAAACCGGGGCGATCCTGCAGCTTGCGGATTTGATCCATCCTCAGGATCAGGTGGTGCTATCAAGCCGTATGATACCGATCCTGCGAGCAGAAGGATCTTGGCACGGGGAGATCAACCTGCGCCATGCCATCACCCAGGCGACCATTCCAGTATTGCTGAACGCATTTTGGCTCGATCACACGGACTCCAACGTTTCCCCCCAAGTGGCGATCGTGGCCCAAGATATTACAGAACTGAAGCAAGTGGCGTCGGCTCTCTCCTCTGCCCAGACGCAGTTTCGACGGCTGTTTGCCAACGTTCCTGGCATGATCTTCCAATACATTCGCCATGGGGACGGTCAGCAGTCGTTTCCGTTTATTGGCTATCAATGTATTCGCATTTTTGGGCTCGATCGCTATGTCTTCCAAAGCAATCCGTCTCTGTTTTGGAGCATGGTGCATCCCGATGATCATGCGCGAGTGGCCCAAGCTCTCGACTATTCCCAGACTAGCCAACTGCCGATGCAGCAAGAGTGGCGGATGGTGTTGCCTACGGGACAGATTTGCTGGGTGC
>DATNRH010000304.1 GCA_036703605.1 Candidatus Obscuribacterales bacterium
AGCTATGCACGCTGTACCGGAGCTATGCACGCTGTACCGGAGCTATGCACGCTGTACCGGAGCTATGCACGCTGTACCGGAGCTATGCACGCTGTACCGGAGCTATGCACGCTGCAGGGCACGCGGCTTGGCTGCACAGCAGAGTGAGGCCGCCCGCCTCTTCAACCGCCTTGTGCTGCCCTCCGCCCTCAACACAGCCACCCTCCACTGCTATGCCAATGCCTTCTATGACGAACACACCCTGGTGCTATGCGGTACACAGGGCACCCTCATAGCCTCCGACTACCCCCTGGAGAGTGGCCTACTGGTGGAGGAGCCTGTTGAGGTGCCTTCAACCCAGCCTGACCTTGACACCGCCCATGTTGCCCTCCATGCTCTGGCACTGGTGCCCATAGTTCCTAATGCCTAGGAGTTGGTCTTTGAAAACAAGACCACTATGATTGCGATGGCCTGGAGGATTGACTTCGGTTTGGCACTAGTGCCCAAACATACCTCTATTCTTGTGCAAAGCCTTCTCCAGCAGCAAGATGTTGAGTTTCAGCTGCAACTTCGCTCGGCAAGTGGTGCAATAGGCAAAGTCCAGCAAGTTACCTCTGGGGCAGTCTTCTTTACAGACGAGCTCAACCATTCGACAACGAAAGCACCGGAGGCACGGCCCTTCACTGGTTTTCTTCTATTAGTTGAAGGTGACTTTCATGCCTTCGAAACTCCACCCACAAAGCCAGCGCTGGCTATGGACCAAGGTTCGTTGTTTTTAAGACGTAGGACAGTATGTTGGATTTAGTGACGGAATCGGAATTCTCGACCTAGACTTTCAATACGTTGAAATACCTCGTGAACTAGCTCCCACCAGCTACTCTACCTCAAAATTGCAACACCTCCGCTTGTCCCTCAAAGAGCAAGGCCAAAATGATCAGACGGAAGCCATCTTCAGCGTAGAACAAGCAAGTCTTGATCCACGCCCAAGCCCTGGTCTCCATCTTCATGAGTTTGCGACAGGATTCTTTGTTCAAAGTTGGGTTTACACCCACCTCCTCAACTATGTTCCTTATCTGATCGCTTTCGTGGCAT
>DATNRH010000305.1 GCA_036703605.1 Candidatus Obscuribacterales bacterium
CCCTCTTGACCGGCTGCTATGATCTGGGTGCCGGGGATGGCATTGGTCTCGCTGTCGAAGTCAATAGGCGAGTTGCCGCCCGGGAAGCCGGGGCGCATCAGCTCATCATAGAAGGCGCCAAGCTCTTTTCGTTTAGCACCAACACCAGCATCAAACCCATCCACCTTGGTGGCATGGCGGCCGATCATGATATCGTGCCTCAAGGCATCTGCCCAAGTAGAATAGTGTCCTGTCAGGTAGCCTTCATCGAACAGGTAAAGACTGAACCCGGCGCCAGCGATTTCAGAATTAAGTGAGGCGTTCCTGCCTTCACCACGATCACCTGCTATGTCTTCTCTTTCGTGGTCAATGCTGATCGTGAATTTGTCGTCGGGGTTGAACACTAGAGCTTGATTGCTCTGGTTCTCATTATTGAACCAATAGACCTCAGGAGAACAATTGTGGTCGTGCCCAACTGGAGCTGAGTTTTTCATGAGAAACACTCCGTATGGATCCCACGAATTGACGGAATCCATGATGGTTTCTCCCAGATTCAATGTTTGGCCATCACCCGCTACATTCGCGGCAGTCGTGCTTGGAATGGAAAAGACCTTCACCTCTCCAGGTTCAAAGGTGACGGGGTTTTTTGCCAGTCTCATGCTGATTAAAGGGCCGCCCCCTTGGCCGGCACTTGTGCCGGTGCCTGCGTTGTTCGCGTAGCCGAGATTCATCCAATTGTATTCGTAGACATCCCCGGTTGCACGATATTTTCGAACTCTGAAGCCCATAGGTGGAGACCCGTATCGCAACAACAGGCTGTTATCCATGACGAGAGGAATGTTGTAAGGATTCCACAGCGTCACTAGAGGCTGGATGCCAAGCTTCATTTTGTGAGTGTCGCTGTCTCTGATGTAATCCATGTTGTTGTACCAAGTTTTTTTGCCAGTGGTCCATGGCTGCTTATCAACGATGTCTTTAACCCAGTCGCGCTCAGCTTGCGTGATCGGCTCCGCAGTAAATCCTACGAGAAATTGAACTTTGGTGACAACAGGACGCCGGTAGAGAGAGGTGTATTCTCGAATGAGCATCTGCTGATTTTTGTTCCCGCCATCGTAGTCAGGGGTGTTGATTTGGAGAGTGTTCGAGAGTGCTGATGAGGAGTAATGGACGCCTCCTCTGCGGTTGTTTCCATAGGTTGGCTGGTGATCATATAGCTGGTAGTAGGCCGCCAGGTCCTGGATGGGGACTCGGGAGTTGGCTCGGTTGTCATCATTGGCATTGCCCAGATATGGAAAGCGCGGATCGTCGAATGCATAGAGCATGTATTCGGGGCCATCATCCGCCAGCTCGATGGGTTGTTCAAGAATGGTGCTCAGATCCCTTTTGAGTCCGCCTTCGCGGACATCTGCAAGAACTCCGGTCGAGCGCGTGGTTACGGAATGCAGGTTGGCCTGGGCGGGGCTGCCAGTGGCATTGGGCAGCAGGTCAAGGGTGAGGTGGCTGGGAAGCGAAGCGTGCCGTTCCTCGATGGTCACGTTCTCAAGACCGGTGGCGATATTGGTGCCGGTGGCTGCCGGTGCCTGGGTGCGGTAGATCTGTTCTGCATCCGTCAGCGTGGAGGCCGCGCGATAGGAATCATACATGATCGAGGCCTTTTGGCTTTGGTCGCTCACCCAGTAGGCATATCGACCGACGTTGCGGTTATCTTCATCGGCGATGCCGACAAGGGGAACCGACACGTGGTCGGCGGGCAGCGCGCTATCTCCCAGTGAACCCTCGGCGACCAGTTTGATGGCGGCGGCACTTCTGGCCGGCATGGTGCTTGCAGAGCTGAGATCCACCGCGATGGAGCCGAGATAGTTGTTGGGCATGGATACCAGCCATGATCTGAAGTAATCATCCTTGCGATTGTACTCAGGACGCATGGCATTGTCCGATGGGGACCCGATGGTCCGGTGCTCGCTTGCCGAGCCGGGATAATTCGGATTAGTGTTTGCATCGGCGAGAGGGCCGGCGATCCACGAATCCCAGACACCGACCCAATGCGGATTGGCCACTGACATATTGCGCAAGACTGCTCCGTTGGCAGAGACCCGTTGGTCGGGACCCAATTCGTACTGCAGTCGGTCAATGGCCATCATCAGCGCCATGCGGGCATTGGAGCGGGCACGCTCTTCCGCTGAGTTGATCGCGGCACTCTTGATCGAGATGGTGGACAAACTCAGGAGTCCGACGGCGATTACGGACATGAGGACCAACATCGCGACGGTGACAATCAGCGAAAAACCTTGGTTTTTTTGGGGGGGGAGGCTTTGGAACTTCATATACTGAAGAGCGGGTTTATTGAAACGACTGAGGGATGCTCAATGGGCACAAAGTAAATACAATATAAATCTCCACCCTCAAAGCAGATTTTCAAGCTGTAGAGAGTAATATTCACTGTTTTTGTTGTTAATCAAAGCCGTCTTGATTTCTTGAGCTTTCGCTTGATTGGATCAATGCAAGCCATTGATAATGAGCGGTTTGATGCTATTGACGGCTTCAATTTCAAGAATGTGATCGCGAGAGTCCAATACGCCGTCTTCGTCCAATCCAGTCCTGCGTCAGGATCGGTGTGGTCGGAAATTGAGCAAGAATTGCCCGATATGCCAATACTCATGGGGGAGGTTTCGAT
>DATNRH010000306.1 GCA_036703605.1 Candidatus Obscuribacterales bacterium
GTAATTGCTCAACTAGGTTGACCTCAGCAGGTCTTTGACAGAAGATGATAAACTTTTGCCATGAAGGAACTACCCCCTCTCGATGACCTAAGCCACGCCGAAAAGGATGCCCTGATTGGAGGGCTGTGGCAGGAGTTGCAAACGTTGCGCTCCGAGGTCGAAAGGCTGAAGCAAAAGCGAGTCAAGAAAACTTCACGTAATTCCAGTTTGCCTCCGTCCCAGGGCTTCAAGCCGAATCAGAGCAGTGTTCAGACAACTCCTGTCCATGGGGAAGAAACGGGGAGGCACCGTAGTGGTGGGCGAGACTTAAGTCAACATCCGGATCAAGTCGTGATTGCCCAGGCCAAGAGTTGTCCCCACTGTGGAGTCGAGGTGGCCCCATCAACGCAGCGCCTGAGCGGGATTTACGAGCGCATTGAATTGCCTCAGATGACCCCTCACATCACGCGGGTGGAACGTTACGGTGGGATGTGTCCGTGTTGCCAAAAGACCTATGAAGCCCCTGTTCCAGTGGGTCTGGAACCCGGCTCACCCTTTGGCACCAGTATTGCGAGTCTAGTGACCTATCTGCGCTACGGTCATGCCATCAGTTATCAGCGACTAAGCCAGTTAATGAGCGAGCTTTACGGGCTAACTCTGTCGGAAGGAGCGATTGCTAACCTCTTGCAACGGGTGCAGGCTCAACTGGAAACTCCTGTAGCGAAGATTGTTGAGCGCTTACGCAGTGCTCGTCTGGTTGGTAGTGATGAAACAGGGGCACGGGTGAATGGGAAAACCCAGTGGGAATGGGTGTTTCAGAACGACCAGGTGTGTTTGCATGTGATTCGTCCCACTCGGAGCAAAACGGTCATCGATAACGTCATGGCTGGGCATCAACCGCAAATTTGGGTGTCTGACTTATTCAGTGCCCAAGCCGCTCATCCAGCACAGGACTGGCAAGTGTGTCTGGCGCATCAACTGCGCGATTGTCAGTATGCCATGGATGCGGGTGATGAGTTGTTTGCGCCCCGAATGAAACGACTGTTCCTCAAAGCTATTGCCCTGCAACGACGACGACACACTCTGGCGACCTCCACCGTCGAGCACTATTGTGGACGATTGCGTGGCTCACTGCGGGAGATTTTGAATCTGCAACCCAGATCCGTCGAGGGACAGCGGTTGCTCAAACGCTATCAGAAGATTCGGGCTCATCTGTTGCTGTTCTTGAGCGATGAGACAATTCTGCCAACCAATAATTTCAGTGAGCAGGCGTTGCGCTGGAGTGCCGTCTTTCGCAAAGTGACCAACGGCTTTCGCTCGGACTGGGGAGCAGCATCATTCGCTCAGGTGCGCTCGC
>DATNRH010000307.1 GCA_036703605.1 Candidatus Obscuribacterales bacterium
ACCGACACCTGAGCCTGTATCAACACCAGCCCCTGCGTCAACAACTCCTGTACCAACACCAGAGCCAGAAACAGAGCCAGAAACAGAGTCAGAATCACGTTCTAGCAGATATCCGGAGCGCAGCTGATAAGAATTACCCTCGCAGAAAATAGGTCATCATCGCGCCCTTACCCTTCACCTCGATCGCCCCTCGGGGTTCGAGGTGATACTTATCCTTAAGGCGTTCATAGACCGTCTCCGTCACCTGGATGTGTCCTGGTAGACCCAGAGACTCCATGCGGCTAGCGGTATTCACCGTATCGCCCCAGAGGTCATAGGCAAACTTCTTGATGCCAATTACCCCAGCGCCTACCGGGCCAGTGTTGATGCCGATGCGCATGGTGAGGGTGGGTTGAGCGGGGGATACCGTAAACTGGGCGATCGCTTTTTGCATGGCTAGGGCCATCTCCGCCACAGACTCGACGTGGTCGGGGCGGGGGGTGGGTAGGCCGCCTACTACCAAATAGGCATCTCCGATGGTCTTGATTTTTTCGAGATTATAGCGATCGGCGAGCTGGTCGAAGGTGGAAAAAATGCGGTTGAGTAATGCCACCAACTCAGGCGGCGCGAGCTGGGCGGAGAGTTCCGTAAAGTTGACCAAATCGGCAAACATCACCGTCACATCGGCAAAGTTATCGGCGATCACCTGTTCGCCTTGCTTGAGACGGGTGGCGATCGCCCCTGGCAGAATATTCAGCAACAGCGCTTCGGATTTTTCCTGCTCCGCCTTGAGTTTTTCCATCATGGCCCGTTCATGGTCAAGCATCCGCTTCTTTTCTAGGCTAGCGGTCACCCGGGCCTGCAGCAGAGTGGGGTTAAAGGGCTTAAACAAGTAGTCTTCTGCCCCTAGCTCAATGCAGCGCACCACGCTTTCGATGTCGTCTAGGGCGGAGACCATGATCACCGGGATGTGAGCCTGGGCTGGGTCTGCCTTGAGGCGTTCGAGCACCTCATAGCCCGTCATATTGGGCATCATGATGTCTAGCAAGACCAGGTCGAAGGCGTGGTGCTGCACTTGGTCGAGGGCTTGCTGCCCATGTTCTGCCATTACTGTATCGTGCCCTAATCGCGAAAGTCGTCGCGAGAGTAGATCACGGTTGGTTTCGTTATCGTCTACGACGAGGATCAGTCCACGAGTCCCGGTCATGGCGTTGGTGATGTTAAAAGAGCTTGTATTTTAGTAAGTAGGCGATTAAAATCAATCGGTTTTGTATCATAGTCATCGCAGCCTACCTCGATGCATTTTTGGCGATCGCCTGCCATGGCATGGGCCGTGAGGGCAATAATGGGGATGTGCTGGGTCTTGGGCATGGCTTTGAGTTGACGGGTTGCTTCCCAGCCATCGAGCACCGGTAAGCTCATATCCATCAAAATTAAGTGTGGTTGTTGGTCTTGGGCGATCGCCACTCCCTGTTCTCCATCGATGGCCATTAAAACCTCATGCCCTCGACGGGTGAGACGGCGAGACAGCATATCCCGATTCATTTCATTATCTTCGACTAAGAGGATGATGGGCATGACGTCTCTCCAAGATTACAGGGAAAACACTGAACTCCCTCTACCTATATTCTCCCTCATAGGTAGGGTGTGCCAGGCATTAACGTTAGATGCCCCTTCATGATCGCGATGTCTACGACCGGGTAGCTGCCCCTCCGTACATCTACTAGCATGATCTTCCCCCCAACCTTACTGCTGCATCTTTCATTCATCTGGTTCACCATCGGGATAGGCCTGGGCTTCACCGCTTGTCATCTTCCTTGGCTTGGACAACCCTTGGTAACCACATAGTAAATGTACTACCCTGCCCTAAACGACTAGTCACATGAATTCTTCCACCCATCATTTGACTAAAGCGTTGGGCGATCGCCAGCCCTAACCCCGTGCCGCCATATTTACGGGTGGTGCTGGCGTCAGCTTGGGTGAAGGCTTGGAAGAGGCGGTTGATTTGATCGTTTGACATGCCAATGCCAGTGTCCCGTACCTGAAACATGAGCCCATCAGAGGGGCGATCGCCTCCCAGTTCTTGGGGCGCAGGGGAAGACGTGACCACGAGCTCTACCCTACCCTGGGCGGTAAATTTTGCGGCATTGCTCAGCAGGTTAAATAAATTCTGGCGCACCTTGGTGAGATCTGCCGACATCATACCGATATCGGCGGGACAAGTCACAGTCAGTTGATTATTGTTTTTATCCAGCAGGGGTTGGATGGTGTTGGCGATGTCCTGCACCAGCAGAGCCACATCGAAGGGTTCTAGGTAGAGGGTCATCCGCCCGGCTTCGATTTTGGACAAATCCAAAATATCGTTGATCAAGGTGAGTAAATGCTGCCCAGCGGTTTGGATCTTTTGCAGGTCGGGGATGAAGGTGTCTTGCCCGAGGTCAACGGCATCTTCCTGCAGCATTTCGCTGTAGCCAATGATGGCATTCAGGGGCGTCCGCAGTTCGTGGCTCATGTTGGCCAAAAACTGGCTCTTGGCCCGGTTGGATTGCTCTGCGGTTTCCTTCGCCTGCTGCATGACCTCGGCCTGTTTGCGTTCAGTAATATCACGCAGAGTTAAAATCATGCCTTCAATGGCTGGATCGTTGAGAAGATTGTTCAACACGCCTTCCATGATCAGCCAAGTTTGGTCATGGTGCTGTACCCGTAGATCCCGAGGTGGCAGGGTACCCGGTTGGGCGATCGCCTCTTGAAAGTACTGATCCATCAAGGCGCGATCGTCGGGATGGATATAGGAGACCATCATCTGCTGCTGGAGATCGCCCGCGGAGTAGCCCAAAATAGCGAGGATGGATGGGCTGCTGTAGTGAATCTGCCCTGTTTGATCCAAGATCATGATCACATCCGACGCATTTTCAATGATGGAGCGGAAATAGGCTTCACTGCGCCGCAGGGCCTCCCGTGCATTTTTTAACCCCTTTTCTCGCTCAGAGACCTGCTGGATCATTGTTTGGAAGGTGCGGGCCAGTAAGCCTAGCTCATTGCGAGAACGGGCGATGGAGCTGAGCATGTCTGGATCAAAGGTGGCGTCTTGGACGGCGCTGGCGGCCAGGGTGAGCCGGGCTAGGGGAGCGGTGATTAACCGTGAGAGGATCATCGAGGCCAGGAGTCCCACCATCAAAATCAGCAGCATGACAATCACCAACTGGCTAGCCTCTCGGCGCAGGGCGACTTGGATGTGGTCGGTGGAGAGATAGAGAATCGTTGCTCCCGTGATGGTTTGGTTGGCATCTGTGATCGGTACAATCACTTTGAACAAGGATCCTTCCAGGTAGCTCATGGGATCGCCCTGGGCCAACACGCGCTGCACATTGGCAATATCGCCAGGATTGTTGAGGCTAGCCACGCCGGGCACTCCGGACTTGACGCTCCGCGCTAGATTATTGAGATCGGTATCGACAATCCGCACGGCAACAATGCTGTCGCTTTGAATCAGTTCACTGGTGAGTCGGGCCAGACCAATTCTCTGCCGCAACTCTAGCAATGCATAGGCTTCATAGCCTACTTGAACAATACGCGGTTGATCGAACCCGGCAACACCTACATATTTGAACAACCGATCATCCAGTTCGCGGTTGCGGGCACCTTGAATGACCACTTGGGCCTCGCCGGTGAGTAGGGGCCAGAAGGCACTGGCTTGGGGCTGCAGGGTCAGGCTGGGGCTGAAGGTAAAGTCAACGGTTTCATCGTTGCGCAGGTAGGCATAGCCGGTTTCATCGGTGATCCAAAATTCATTGAGGCTGGTTGTTTCAACAATTTGTCGGAGGTGTTGATTAATCTCAGGTTCGGTTAACCCCGCCGCCTCAGCGATCGCCACCAGATGACTAGCCAAGGTGGCCTGCACCACCATCTGCTGCCCCAAATCCACTTCAATTTGCTCCTGAACCTGGTTGCTAAAGCGGGTCATGCGGGCTAGGAACTGGGCGATGAGAATCCCATCGGACTCGGCCTGCAGGAGAATGGCCCGGCGGGCCCCCAGGGTCATAACGGCCGCTGTGGATAATACGCTAATCACCAATAGGGAGGTAATGCTCAGTAGAATTCGATTTCGCAAAGGCATAGTGAAGCATCCTGAACAAAAGGGCACCCATTCTCAGCCGATGGATAGGAGATAGATCGGGGTGAAGATGGGGAATATGAACTAGACGCAGGGAGAATGCTATGACGTTGAGGGTGATGGTAAATAGGTAAAGACTAGACGCTGCACTTCTTTGAGCAACTGGTCGCGGCTGTAGGCACCCTTTTGTAAGATGTTTTCCACACGACCGGTGAGGCGATCGCGTTCATCTAGGCTGAGATCCATGGCCGTCACCACCACCACCGGCAGCGATCGCCCGCGATCCTGTTGACGTAGCTGATCCATAAATTCAAATCCATCCATTTCTGGCATCATCAAGTCCAGCAGAATCAGATCCGGCTGCTGGGCCTGAATCGCCTCTAGCCCTAGGCGACCATTTTCCGCTGTGGTCACCTGCCAGCCTTCTTTTTGCAAAATGCGCTGGAACATCTGTCGTGTGGCTGGATCGTCTTCGACCACTAAGACACGATGGGGGCGATCGCCTAGGGTGTCGTCGGGACGATACTTCTGAAGCAGGAGATCTAGGCGTTTGTAGTCAATGGGCTTGGTGAGATAATCCGATGCACCTAGGGTAAAGCCACGATTTTGTTCATCCAAGATGGTCATCAAAATCACCGGCACATCCATCAAAATCGGATCGGCTTTGAGGATGGCGAGCACATCCCAGCCGTTCATGTGGGGCATGAGAACATCAAGGATGATCACATGGGGATGCAGGGCCCGAGCGAGGCGGATGCCCTCTGTGCCATCGGTGGTGACTTCGACCCGAAAGCCGCTTTGGCTCAGCGATCGCTGCATGAGGTCATGGACGGTTACGTCATCATCGATCACTAACACCGTGGGTTGCTTGGAGGAGGCTAGGGCCATGGGGATAGAAGTAGGGGCGTTAGGGGCGTTGACATCGGACGGCTCGGGGTCTAGGTGCGTCTGAACCACCACCTGAGTGGGCAGCCAGATGCTAAACACCGACCCTTGGCCGAGTTGGCTGGTGACGCGAATATCACCACCCATCATCTGGCAAAACCGTTGGCTAATGGCGAGGCCTAGACCTGTGCCGCCGTACTTGCGGGTGGTGGAAGCATCGGCTTGGGTAAACGCTTGGAAGACCCGCTGCAGTTGGGCCTCGGTCATGCCAATGCCTGTATCGCTAACCTGCAGGAGCAATCCATCGACAGATGTTCGCTCCACATCAGAGCGATCGCCTGGGTGGTCTGGATCGGGGTGGTCTAGGTCGACTGGACGGGGCGATCGCTTCACCGTCAGGGTAATCTGTCCTTTTTCGGTAAACTTAGCGGCGTTGCTCAGAAGGTTGAAGAGCATCTGTCGAACCTTGGTCAAGTCAGCACACATGCTACCGATCGCAGCGTCGCAGTTCACCACAAAGTGATTGTGGTTTTTTTCCACCAGGGGATGAATCGTCATTTCTACATCCTGCACCAAGTCCCAAATATCAAAGGGCTCTAGGTGCAGTTCCATGCGTCCAGCTTCGATTTTAGAAATGTCGAGAATATCGTTAATCAAGTCCAGCAAATGCTTGCCAGCTCCACGGATTTTCTCTAGATCGGGGATAACATCGCTGTAGCCAAAATCCTCCGCATCTTCCCGCATCATTTCGCTATAGCCAATGATGGCATTCAGGGGCGTGCGTAGTTCATGACTCATATTGGCTAAGAACTGGCTCTTGGCTTGGCTAGAGGCTTCGGCTGCATCCTTAGCTTGCCGCAGCTCCATTTCGGTGCGCTGTCGCTCTAGGGCAATGCCAGCTAGGTGGGCAGCGGTTTCCATCAGGTGCCAGTCGTGAGGACCAGGGTTACCGGGCTGCTGGAGATAGAGAGCGAAGGTACCGAAAATATTGCCCTGGGACGACTTAATGGGAACAGACCAACAGGCCCGGAATCCATGGGCATTGGCTAGATCCTGGAAGGAAGCCCAGAGGCAATCTGTTGCAATATCCGCCACGATGACAGGTGCCTGGCGGTAGACAGCGGTGCCGCAGGAGCCACTTTCTGGACCAATGGGCAAGCCATCGACGGCTGCGAGGAAGTCGGCAGGCATGTGAGGAGCGGCTCCTGTACGCAGGCGGTGACCACTCTCATCCAGCAGTAAAATTGAGCCCAACATGGGGCGATCGCCCCGAGCTTCGATAATCTCAATCAGTAGATCGAGAACCTGATACAGCTCAATACCCGAGGCGATCGCTTCTAGCACTTGGGTTTGGCGATCGAGGAAATTCTCGGTCTTCTTGCGTTCGGTGATATCAAAAATGACGCCGTCTAGATATTGAAGATTTTCGTGATCATCAAAAATAGCCTGACCTTTTTCATACACCCAGCGCAGACCACCATTCGCGTGAATAATCCGATATTCCAGTACATAGGGGCGATCGCTTAGGATAGCTTGGTTCACTTCTTGGTGAATATAATCCCGATCTTCGGGATGGGTAATATCGGTAAGGTTACGGCGACGGTTCAGTAAAAAGTCCTCTGCCGGGTAGCCACAGATATCTTCAATGGCGTCGCTTAAAAACTTCATCGTCCAGACTTGGTCGTAGGCACAGCGATAAAAGGCACCGGGGATATTATTCAGCAGGGTGCGAAACCGATTTTCACTATCCCGCAATGCGGCCTGTCCTTCCTTGCGTCCGGTTATATCTTGCACCATACCTTCATAAAAGATTTGTCCTTGGTCATCGTTAACCGCGATCGCCTGTTCTGAAATCCAGATAATTTGGCCATCCTGCCGCCAGACCTGCGACTCAAAATCAGATACTCGTCCTGTAGCTGCTATTTGATCCACAAAATCTTGACGGCGGTTGGGATCAACATAGAGCTGCTGACTCACATCAGTGACCTGAGCCATCAGCTCCTGGGACGACTCGTAGCCATAGATTTGGGCGAGGGCGGGGTTAGCGCTTAAATATCGACCATCTTGGGTGGTTTGGAAGATGCCTACCACAGCATTTTCGAAAATACTGCGATATTTTTCCTCAGCCTGGCGCAGCCGCTGTTCACTTTCGGCAAGAGCAAGTTCGGCCTGTTTGCGATCGGTGATATCCATAACAATGCCAGTGAGCCGTTCGGGCTTGCCGTTGCTGTCTCGCAAAAACCGTCCCCGACTAGTCAACCAGCGCAGGGTGCCATCGGCCCAACGAACGCGATATTCGGAGGTGTATTCATTATGGCTTTCGAAGGCTAGCTTTTCCGCCGCTTGCACCCGCTCCCGATCTTCAGGCACAAGATAGGTCAGGAAATCTTCATAGCTGCCGTGGAAGGTGCCCGGCTCTAGCCCAAAGATGCTTTCAACCTCCGGCGACCAGTTTTCTTCCCCGGTAAGAATGTTCCAATCCCAAACGCCCATACCAGCAGCGCTCAACGCCATACGCTGAAGGGCTTCGCTATGTTGCAAAGCCATATCTGCTTCGCGAGTTTTCATAAACTGCCCCATTTGGTTGGCTACGGCCTGGAGCACGTTCAAGGTGTCGGGGCTGGGCTGTCGAGAGCGATCGCCAAATAGAATCAGGACGCCCACCGTGCAGCCATCGACTACAATCGGCAGACCACAGGCCGATAGCAGATTGAGCGTTTGGGCGATCGCTTTCCGCTGAAACCCTGGATCAGTGATCACATCCGCCATCCAAACCGGTTGCTCCTGTTGCCACACCTGCCCCGGTAGCCCCTGACCTTGTTCAAAGGTGGTTTTCCAGGCTGGATCCGTCACCATGCTCATGCTTAGCTCCGTCGGAGCCCAGACGGCTGTGCGGCGTAACTGGGTATGGGAGGCATCCACCTGTAAGAGTTCACCAATGCGCCAACCTAGGGTTTCGCAGACGGTTTTTAAGACAGCAGGCCCTGCCGCTTCTAGGGTTAACGACTCGGCCAAAATCTGGGCGGTGCGATATTGCGTCTCTAAGCGCAGGGCCCCGCGTCGTTGGTCTTGGAGGTTATACATGAAGGCGATGAACGCGTAGACTAAGACCCCACCTACGGCGATCGCAAACCCTTTGACAATATAGGTTTTGTGGGTAAGGGGTTGAATTCTTTCCTCTAGACATTGCACTAGGGCTTGACTGGTCTGACTCCAAAGGCGATCGTTGGCCTCTAAAGCCTGGTGTAGAATGGCGGCACGGGAGGTGATTGTAGATTCCGATCCGCCGTCGATCTGCGCCTGGAGCATCGACAGGACTTGGGTGAGGGCAGCGGTGACCTCTTGGATGACTGGGCTCAAGCTGCTGTCGCGATCTGGATAGGAGCTGTGGGCAATGGCAATGGTTAGTCCAGCGGTGAGGGACTCTAGATTATCGCTTAAGATGCCGGAGAGCATGGCCAAGCGTTCTTGATCGGCAGAGGTCACCTGAGGATGGCGGGCGATCGCTTCCACGGTAGGCTGAATGTCTGCCAATAACCGCTGTAGGTCAGGAATGTTGAGCACCACCGCATCCATCAGGTAGTAGCTCTCTAGGTCTGAGTCGAGGATGAGGTTGGAAAAATTGCCCACATGCAGCATCAGGCCCTGAATCTGTCGCAGGAGGGGAGCGATCGCTTGGCTAGAACTTGGGGATGACTCTGACTCCGCCCTCCAGCCCTGGGAATAAGTTTGCCACGCTTGCTCTAGAGCCTTGGCCCGGTCAGAGACCTGAAAGACTGCACCATAGCTATGGTTGACGGCCTTGAGATCCGCGAAGTCTTGATCCAGTTGAGCGATGCGGGGAGAGGCTTGGGCGGTCTGTCCTTGGAGGCGATCGCTGTCCAGCAGGGGTAGGTGATAGAGCATCTGCTCTAGGGGCTGTAGGTAGGTGTTGCCGTGGAGTTCTCGGCGGCCAAACTCAATGCGGGTATCGACTTCCGCAACCAGTTGATACACGACCACCACAAAGGGCAGCAAAAAGATGAGCAGCAAACCTATGAGGTAAACATACTGATTCTGGCGCTGTGAACCAAGGCGAGCGGTGCGGGCCTCGCCATGCTGCAATGGTTCTCCCATTCCGAAGACTCCTATCAACCACTGAATACCGAACGTGTTGCCATAGATCTGGTGCTAACCACCCCGTTCCCTGATATATCCAGTGTGCCCTATGAATGCTCGATGGGCATCCCCATGCGCGGCGTCCTCTTGGCGGCTGGGCCGGGGACAAGCGATCGCTTGGATGGCAGGTCACCCACCTACTGCACCAGCGTTGGCTTACGCCCCACCGGCTGATTCCTGGACTGAATGCCAAGCAATCAGGGCATCGATCAATTCTGGTTTTTTGTCCCCAGTCTTGATCGGTAAACCCAATGTCTTAGCGCGAGTCTTAAGCTTCGAGTCAGCCATATCGATGTAGAGGTCTCGCAATATGGCTTTTTGTGGATTAGTCTATGGATCAGGCTAGTCCTCTGCGGAAGATCAGACGAGAGTTCCCTTCCACTACACCGGCGGCAGCTCTAGGGGAATGGCTCCCAAACTGCCTTTGCGAAAATCATTCAGCAACTGCCGTGCCGCCCGTTCGCGATCGCCCTGGTAACGCTCTATCCCCAAATTTTCTAGATAACTTTCCCCCGTCAAGCCCTGTACCTCGACGCCATAGCGGGTTTTGAGCACCTCTGGATTGGCCCCGCCCGCCCGGTCGGCCAAGTCCCACAGTAAGTCCACCAACGACGACGCCACCCGCTGATTGTCGTAGGAGGCGTCACCAATGTCATCACAAATAGCCAGCTTCAACGCTGCTTTCTGATCCGACAAGAGCGACGGCAGCACCCCCGGTGCATCCAGCAATTCCAGTTCTTCCGAAATCCGCACCCAGCGCAGTTGACGGGTCACCCCTGGCCGCCGCGCACTGGTAACAACGCGCTTATTCAGCAGACGGTTGATCAAGGCCGATTTACCCACATTGGGAAAGCCAATGGCCACCGCCCGCACCGGCCGAGGCAACATGCCGCGATCGCGTCGGCGTTGGTTCATGGCCGTACCCGCGACCTTGGCGGCCTGGGCCAGTTGGGCAATGCCTTTACCATGCTGGGCATTGGTGAAAATCGCCACCTGCCCCTGCTGCTCAAACCAAGTAGCCCACTGCTGCCGCACCTCCGAGGGAATCATATCTTCTCGGTTCATCACCAGTAGGGCCTCACGGCTGCCAATCCAGTTGGCAACGTTGGGGTGATGGGTGGATAGCGGAATCCGAGCGTCACGTACCTCCAGCACCACATCGACGCGCTTCAATTGTTCGGCCAGGGCCCGTTCGGCTTTGGCGATATGTCCGGGATACCATTGAATCGGTGGGGAACTCATGGGATTGTGTCACTCGAATAAAACAATGCGGGCAAGCCAGCATCTTGCATCTTGCCACAAGACCTGGGTGGAAAGCGATCGCGTCCCAAATGGCCGCTAGTCTCATCATGACAGCTTGTCTAGTCCGCTTGTGCAACTACAATCAGGCCTTGATACCTGGCTCTACCTTGGCTGCATCGTTCCATAGAGCCGTACTCAGGTAGCGTTCTCCTGCACTGGCAGCGATCGCGACGATGTGGGCCTGGGGCGATCGCTTTCCGACCTGCAGGGCCCCATAGACCACCGCCGCCGTGGAAATACCGGCCATGATCCCCTCTTGCTCAGCTAATTGACGACCCAGATCATAGGCTTGTTCATCGGTCACTTGCAGGATCTCGTCGATCAAATCCACCCGTAAAACATCGGGAATGAACCCGGCCCCAATGCCTTGGAGATCATGGCGACCGGCGGGTTGTCCGCTCAGGACGGCGCTGGCTGTAGGTTCTACGGCAACCATTTGAATCTCTGGCTTCTGACGTTTGAGGTAGCATCCGGCTCCCGTCAGCGTGCCGCCTGTGCCCACCCCGGTGACTAGGATATCGAGTTGTCCATCTGTATCCTGCCAGATCTCAGGGCCGGTAGTTTCGTAATGAATTTTGGGATTGGCAGGATTGCTAAACTGCTGGGGAGAAAAGGCATGGGGGATGGTTGCTAGCAGTTCATGGGCCCGGGCGATCGCTCCAGCCATATCCAAGGCAGCGGGGGTGAGGATAATCTCGGCACCGTAGGCGCGGACAATCTGCTGTCGTTCGCGGCTCATGTTCTCGGGCATGGTCAACACCAGCCGATAACCTTTGGCCGCACAGACCATGGCTAGGCCAATGCCGGTATTGCCCGAGGTGGCTTCGACAATGGTGGAGCGCCCCGGTGTAATTAAACCGCTGTCCTCCGCCTCCCGGATCATACTGATAGCAATCCGATCCTTGATGGATTTGGTAGGGTTCATGCCCTCTAACTTGACCCAGATGGTGGCGTCACAGTGCCAAGTTGCGGGCAAGCGCTGGAGTTTGACCAAGGGGGTATGGCCAATGACTTGAGTCATATCGCTGTAGATTTTCATGGCTGGGTTAGGGATGGGCGGATGGGTTGGAGCGCACTACAGCATCAGCCACAGGAAGCCTCCGGTCAAGCTGGCCATCAGAGCGATGTGGGGCAGGTTGCTGAGGAAGGAGCGTTGGGTGATCCGTAGCAGGGGATAGAGGCTGAAGGCAAAGGCGGAAAGCAGGGTCACTTCTTGGAGAAATACGGCGACGTCCATGCTCCATACGAGGGTTGGTAAGCGATCGCCCCCATACCCCAGGGTGCGGGCGAGGACGGGTAGTGCCTGCCCAGCTTCGGTAATGGCCGCGGGTACGTAATAAGCTAGGTTGGCGGCTAGGGTCAGAGGTAGGTAGGCATAGACCACGGGCAGAAAGCCAGGCTGTTGGGGATCGAGCCAGCGGGTGACTTGGTGGGTCGCGAGGATCAGGACAGTGGGAATACTCAACAGTCCTAACACCACCGGCAGGCTTTGCAGCAGATGGGCGGCATCTAAGGGCATGGGTCGGCCCAGCCAGCCAAGAATCTTGGGCGACTGATGCATGAAGACACCGCCCAGCAGGAGCAGCAGCAGGGCGGCCTCGGCCCACAGGCCTTGATGATCTTCCAGCAGGTCTGTGGCGGGGAAGCGGAAATTGACCTGAATGGAACGGTGAGGACAGGCCTTGAGGCAGGTCATACAGAGCACACAGTTGCGGTTATCTTTCAACTGAGCGGGGTGGGAATAGATGGGGCAGCCGCCGGTAGCCTGTCCCTCGTTGGGCAAGGCATCGCTGAAGGTAGCGGGCACGACGCCGCTGCCCTTGAAACATCCAAAGGTGCTGCATTGGCTGCCACACACTTGCTGGCTGGCCCGCAGTTCCACCATCGATAGCTTGGCAAACATACCGTTCATGCCGCCAATGGGGCAGAGATAGCGACACCAAAGCCGGCGTTCGTAGATGAGGCTGCAAATAACCGCTCCGGCAGTGATCGCCACCAACAGCCAGGAGGATAGGTAGGCGGTATGGGGCAGATCCCACAGTTTTTCCCACAGATAGATCAGCAAAAAGCCAGCGAAGAGGATCCATGCGCCCCAGCGTTCCATCCATTTAGTGGGCCAGGGGCGCAGTTTTCTGGGCCAAATCCACAGGGATAGACTACGCGTCCATTCCCCGACAATCATAAAAGGACAAACGGCACACCAGAGCCGTCCCACGAAGGCGAAGAAAAACAGATAGAAGGGCCACCACCAAGCCCAAAATAAATTCAGGGTGATGCTGTCGTCACGGCCTTGGGGGCCAAGGTAGCCCAGGATCGTGACCGGGACAAACACCGCCATCATCGCCAGCCAAAAGCGCTCGGGCCACCAGTTGCTTAACAGAAATTTCCGTAGCCAGGGGAATTGTTCCAGTAAATCAACTCGAAAAGCGTTTTTAGACGATTGTACAGACCAGAGTACCTGTTCAGGAATAACGGTTTGACCCGGTGGGGTCATGGCCACAGCCCGATCTAAAATACCCGCCAGTTCTACTAAATTACCGGGGTAGGGATAGCTGATCAGCCGTCGCAGTTCGGTTTGCTCAACATCAATGCGATCGCGCCCTTGATGCTGACTAGCCTGACTGAGAAAGTGATGCACAAAATCGGGAATATCGGCTTTTCGTTGTGATAAGGCAAATAATTTAATGTCGTGGTAGTCACAAACATCGCAGGAGATGCTGCGAGGACTGGCCAGAATCAGCCGCACCCAGGACTGTTGGTTAGGGTCGCTAGGTACGGTTGTTGTTGGAGAGGTGCCGGGATTGCGGGTAAACAGACCGGTTTGGGAATAGTGCAGCAAGCGATCGCGATCGCTGGATCTGAGCACATGCACCTGATCGATTAGGAGGGTTCCTTGTTCCAACAGTTCTAATATGCCTAGGGTTTCTCCCTCTTTCCCAAAAATGGCATGGGTTTGGGGTACACCGGATTCATCGGCGGGCAGTTGGGTACAATCGAGTTCCGCAAAGGGGCGATCGCTGAGGCGAGATTGATGGTGAATGACGCTAGCAATGAAGGTTTTACCGCTGCCTGCCGGCGCTTTCAGGATAACGGGCTTCAGATCAGCCGCCGCCTCGTCCACTTGGTTGCGCAGAGTTTGGCTGGCCTTGCTGCTGCCGATAATCTGCGGCTGGGCGGGAATGGGGTGCAGGTAGTCTTGGAGCCCTTGGATGCGAGTCTCTTCCCAGGTCACCCGTTCGGCAAAGTGAGCTAGATCCTGGGCTAGGAGTTGGCTAATAATGCCATGAATATCTGGATAGTCTTGGGTAAGATTAGCAAAATCGGTTCGACTGAGAAACCAAATTTCGCTAGGGCTGAGGGTGCTAGCACTGGTTTGGTAGGATGCCTCTGCTTCTGCTTGCATCATGGGCATATAGCCAAACAAGTTGCCAGCACTGCGATAGAGAATATGAGTGCGACCAATAGGCGATCGCCGATAGAGTTCCACGGTGCCCCATTTAACGAGGTAGAGCCCTACCGGCGTCTGCCCTGCTTGGTAAATATCTGTATCTACCTCTAGAGTAAATTTGATGAGGCAACGAGCGATCGCTTGCAGTGCGGCATCGGGTAGAGTGCCCCATAGGCGATGAAAACTCAGCCAATCCCAGCGCTCTGCCTCAATGGATGGGGCAGGCGGCGTGGGGTTACTGCGGGTTCCTAAGGGAACTGAATCAGACATGATGCTTTGGGAAGTCAGCGCCCCAGTATTCATATCATTGTTTGCCTACAGGTTTGCTCTTCATCACAGTACCTGCTGAATTTGCCCTTCACCCATTCCTGCCACAAATCTCTACGCCCCAGCAGCAATTCTCATTTTGACCAGCAGCTTGTCTAATCTGCCAAATCCCGCGCGAAAGAATGAGCTTGCTCAACCAATCTATTGATGCTGTCCTCGACAAGCTCGGGCGAAATGTTCATCCTGAGAATGGCTAACGCCACGGTGCTGATCTGGACAACACAGCAGAGGTGAGCGTCATTCTCAATCCCGATGAAGCTGTACAGCCTGGCTTGCTGTGGGTCAGGATAGGATTGGGCACCAGCTTCTATCACCACCCGCCTGAACCAGCTAGGGAGCGAAGCATGATCATAAATTGGTGGTAATCGCAGCGACTGGGCAGGTGGGGATACATTGCTCGCACACCACACAGCGCGATCGCGTGAAGGTGAGCTTAAAGGATTGAGGATCGAGGGTGAGAGCCTCCGTGGGGCAAACGCCTGTGCATAATCCGCAATGCACGCAGACCTGATCATCAATGACAATTTCGCGACTGGAGCTTGAAACTCCAATATCGTAGGACTGCATCCATTCCAGAGCCGCCTCAAGCTGGTCAATATCCCCCGATAGCTCCACCACCAAGGTTCCCACCTGATTGGGAGCCACTTGCGCACGAATGATATTGGCCGCCACGTTAAATTCTTTGGCGAGACGATAGGTGATCGGCATATGCACCGATCGCTTCGGAAAGGTGAGCGTGACTCGTTTTTTCATAGGGTTGTCCCATCCTATAGTCCCAGTTGGACATTACTCCGACTGGGATTTTTATGTCTGGTTTTCAGGGCGATCGCCTGGAACCATGTTCCCGACTCGTTTAAAGATACCGTGAATTCATGGGACAGTTGTTGGTCTACTTGAAGCCGAAAGAACGAATTTACGTAATTTCAGTGCCGATGATGTTAAAGAGTTTACGAGTAATCCTATTAATAGGTGGCTGTATAAAAATCCACTGTTTAGAATGGAACAGCCGAAACGACACCACCGTGAGACCGCCATCGACAGACCTCTACTGCCCCTACTAAAACAACCGCACCACTCGATGGCCCCCATGGCAACAGTGGGGAGTCATCCTATCCATCTCGTTTCTTCACGTCGGGTAAGCGATAGCTTATTTTTAATCGACCTCTGTTTACTCGGGAAGCGCGATCGCTGCCTATTTAATGTCTGCCTATCTATGCAAGGAGAACATTCATGCGCATATTAGTTACAGGTGGAGCTGGCTTTATTGGCTCCCATCTCATTGACCGACTCATGGGAGAAGGACATGAGGTTATCTGTCTAGATAACTTTTATACCGGGCATAAGCAAAATATCCTGAAATGGATGGGAAATCCCTACTTTGAGCTGATTCGCCACGACATCACCGAACCGATCCGTCTGGAAGCCGACCAAATCTATCACCTCGCCTGCCCGGCCTCGCCCATCCACTATCAGTACAATCCGGTTAAAACCATCAAAACCAATGTAATTGGTACCCTGCATATGCTGGGTCTAGCTAAGCGGATTAAGGCCCGGATCCTCTTGGCTTCTACATCAGAAGTCTATGGCGATCCAGAACTGCATCCTCAACAGGAAGACTACTGGGGCAATGTGAACCCCATCGGCATCCGTAGCTGCTACGACGAAGGTAAGCGGGTTGCCGAAACCCTGTCGTTTGACTATCATCGCCAGAATAATGTGGATATTCGAGTGGCGCGTATTTTCAACACCTACGGCCCACGCATGTTGGAAAACGATGGTCGGGTAGTGAGCAACTTTGTGGTGCAGGCGCTGCAGGGCAAAGCCCTAACGGTGTATGGAGAAGGTAGCCAAACCCGTAGTTTTTGCTATGTGTCAGACCTCGTCGATGGTCTCATTCGTCTGATGAACGGTAACCACATTGGCCCGGTCAATCTAGGCAATCCCGATGAATATACTATTCTAGAGCTAGCTCAAACAATTCAATCCATGGTGAATCCTCACCTGGAAGTACAGTTTAAGCCCTTGCCCCAGGATGATCCCCGTCGCCGTCAGCCGGATATCACCCGAGCCCGCACGTGGCTGGGCTGGGAGCCCACCATTCCGCTCAAGCAAGGGTTAGACCTAACGATTTCAGACTTTCGAGCCAGGCTGCTGGCTGAAGGCAATGATCTACCAACTTCTGGAACTGAGACCCTAGCCACTCCCGTCGTGTCATAGCTGCACGGTTAAGCGATGGAGCGATCGCTCATCTAGAAGCTCGCTGCTGATTGAGATTCATAGCCCAAACTATATGTTTTTGAGAGGGTTTACCTATGCGTGTTTGTGTCATCGGAACTGGATATGTGGGTTTGGTGACGGGGGTGTGCCTAGCCCACGCCGGGCATCATGTCATCTGCGTAGATAACAACGAAGAGAAGGTCAAGCTGATGCAGGCTGGCCAGTCGCCCATTTATGAACCAGGGCTGTCTGACCTCATGCAAGCGGCGATCGCTTCCCAACATATCCAGTTCACGAGTGATTTAGCGGCCGGGGTCTCCCATGGGGAAGTTCTCTTTATTGCCGTGGGAACGCCGGCCCTGCCTACCGGGGAAAGCGATACCCGCTACATCGAATCCGTAGCGCGGGGCATTGGCGCTCACCTCGACCAAGACTATAAGGTGATTGTCAACAAGTCCACCGTACCCATTGGTTCGGGCGATTGGGTGCGCATGATTGTGTTAGACGGGGTCAATGAACGGCGTAAGGCGGCCAATGGCGGCGATAACGATGCAGCACCCCTAGCGGTAGACTTTGATGTGGTCAGCAACCCAGAATTTCTCCGGGAAGGGTCTGCCATTTATGACACCTTCAATCCCGATCGCATTGTTCTTGGAAGCAGTAGCGATCGCGCCGTGGGCATTATGAAAACGCTCTACGATCCAATTGTGCGGCGGGAGTTAGCTGAAGATAAGTCCCTACCGCCTGTCCCCGTTTTGGTCACCGACATCAGCTCGGCGGAAATGGTGAAATATGCGTCTAATGCCTTCCTGGCAACCAAAATCAGCTTCATCAATGAAGTCGCCAACATTTGCGATCGCGTCGGTGCCGATGTCACGCAAGTAGCCAAAGGCATTGGTCTAGATTCGCGCATTGGCAGCAAATTCCTGCAGGCGGGCTTAGGCTGGGGTGGATCGTGTTTTCCCAAAGATGTATCGGCCCTCATCCACACCGCCCATGACTATGGCTACGAGGCAGAAATCCTCAAGGCTGCGGTGAATGTAAATGAGCGGCAGCGGTTGTTGACGGTGGAAAAACTCCAGCAGGTGCTCAAAATCCTAAAAGGAAAAACCATTGGCCTGCTGGGGCTGACCTTCAAACCCGACACCGACGATATGCGGGATGCACCGTCCCTGAAAATGATTGAGGCCCTGAACCGCCTTGGTGCCAAGGTGAAGGCCTATGATCCCATCGTCTCCCAAAGTGGCCTTAGTTCTGGCTTAAGCGGTGTGCTCGTTGAATCTGATGCAGAATTCCTCGCCGATGGCTGTGATGCGTTGGTGCTGGTCACCGAGTGGAAACAGTTTCAAGGGTTGGACTTCGCCAGAATGGCAAAGCTGATGAATAACCCCATCATTATTGATGGCCGGAATTTCCTCGATCGCAAGGCATTGGAGCAACTCGGCTTCCAATATGTGGGCATTGGCCGTTAGTTGACGAGCTAAGCGTTTATAAACCTAAAGATTGGGGCGGGCATCAGCTCGCCCTTTTTATTGTTCTCCGGGTTTAAATGTTCATCTGGGACAACCTCAGTTTGCTTAACCCGATCTGCCCGCACTAACACAGTGTTAGCTTTGGCGCTCAGAGGGTAAAGTTGGTAACCGCCCTGACGCTCGCCAATTCACGAGCACTCTCGCCACCACTAACTTTGCTGGAGAAATCTGTTCTTAGTCACCTATATAAGACTCACCAGATAAAAGAAGCACGATAAGCATACTCATCCAAAATGCAAGCATTAAATAGATTAATAAAGCAAAACAATTTAGTATCAGCCCTAATACCTTTCGCCATACACGCTGTTTTCGTCTAATTGCTGTGATGACCTGCATCACTCCGATAATAACAATCGGTAGAGTTGCGATCGCAGCTAAAAGCCAACCACAGAAGAAAGAGATAACTGGTGCTACGTTAAACACCGCATGCATCACTATTATTAG
>DATNRH010000308.1 GCA_036703605.1 Candidatus Obscuribacterales bacterium
TTGGAACTCATCCCATCTGAGCCAAGGGCAATGGTGACACCCGCATCCATCAACTGGCGAATGGGCGCGATGCCGCTGCAGAGGCGGTGGTTGCTCACCACGTTATGAATAACCGTCGCTCCGGCTTCGGCAATTAACTCAATATCACGATCGGTGAGCCAAATACCATGGGCGATCGCCGTGCGATGGGTCAAAATACCGTGGGTCTTAGCATAGCTAACTACCGACTCTCCTTCACCATAGAAGACGGGCCCTGTCACGGCCTGGGTGCGGGTTTCTAGCATATGGGTATGAATCGGCAGATTAAAATCCGCAGATAAGTCAGCAATCCGGTGCATCAGATCGGGGGTGACGCGTTGGGGAGCCGAGGGAGCCAAGGCTAGGGTTAGGAGCCCATCACGCTGATGCCAGGTTTGATAGAGATCTTTGAATAGGGAAGTCCAATCTTGATCGGATAATCCCTCTAACGTCTCTAACTCCTGACGTAGATCATCTGGCAAAAAATCGCCTAAAAACGGAATGGTTTGATGCAACGGTAGGTTGATTGCATGGTGGGTGAGGCTTACCCGTAGCCCCAGATCTAAGTAAGCTTGAGCTACAGCGGCAAAAATCTCCGGTGTGGCGTAGGGCATTTCGATCAGGTCATCTTGAATTGTCGTTGCTCCCGATTTCACCTGTTCGAGGGCTCCCAACATCGTGCGTAGGTAGCAAAGTCGCGGTGTTAGATGCTGTTGCTGCAGAGGTGGATAGGTGTAGAGCATCCACAACTCTAAGGGCATGGACTCATAACGTCCCTTTTCCAAGATCTCCACTGAGTGAGCGTGGGCATTGACAAATCCTGGAATCAGTAGCTGATCGGTGGCGTCAATGACGTGAGTTTGTGCTGTGGGCGGCTCTAGATTTGGCGCAACTTGGTGAATGCGATCGCCCTCCACCAGCACATCGACTCGTTGGGGTTGCAGATTAAGGGAACCATCTCCTTGGGGTGTGAACGGTAAAACCGTGGCATTTTGGATGAGATAAGAGGTTGCGACCATGGGGATTGCACCGATTGATGGGAGGTTTCAGCCATCATCGATCGCAGAGAGAAATTACGCAAGCGTCTTTTCTCCTAGAAAGGTTGGCTGAGTATGGTCATAGCCAGTTGCTTCTTGGCCAAATAGCCGATTGTGCGCATGGCTTGCTCTACATCTTCCGTCCAGGGCAAGGAGCAATTGAGACGGAAACAGTTGGTATAACCGCTGGAGGCGGAGAAAATGATGCCAGGGGCAATGCTAATATTTTGAGCAAGGGCCTCCTCATAGAGTTGGAGAGAGTCAAACCCGGGAGGCAGCTCTAGCCACAACACATGACCACCATTGGGACGAGTCACCTTGGTTTCCGCAGGAAAATAGTCGCAGATAGCCTGGGTCATCTGGGCCGTTTGCATCTGGTATTTGCGGCGCAACTGCCGCAGGTGGCGATCATAACCACCGTTAGCCAGAAACGCTGCCAGGGTGAGCTGAGGGGCGATCGCTGTCGTTTGGTTCAAGACCCACTTCAATTGCTCCACCTTGGCCTGATAACGACCCGCGATCGCCCAGCCAATCCGCATTCCCGGCGACAGGGTTTTGCTACAAGAAGCGCAGTACAGGACTAGGCCGCTACGATCGAAGGCCTTGATAGCTTTTGGGCGGCTTCCTTCAAAATAAAGATCGCCGTAAATATCATCTTCAATCAACGGCATATCATAGCGCTCTAGCAATTCGGCCAACTGCTTTTTCTTGGCGTCGCCCATGCAGGTGCCGAGGGGATTGCTGAAGTTGGAGACCAGCACACAGGCCGTAATCTGCTGACGCTGCATCGCCATTTCTAAGTAATCCAACGATAGCCCATCCCGAGGGTGGGTTGGTAATTCTAAAACCTTCAGGTGCAGCATTTCTAAGGCTTCAAGCAGCCCATAGTAAGTGGGCGATTCGATGGCAACGGTGTCTCCTGGCTGCGTCACGGCGCGCAACGATAGATAGACTGCCTCAAAGGTGCCGTTGGTGGTCACAATCTGATCTGGATTAATGGAGCATCCTGCTGTGAGCATACGTTTGGCCACCTCGCGACGCAGTTCAACACAGCCGGGCGGCGCATCATAGGAATGAGCCTTGGCGGAATGCTGGCGCAACACTTGCCCCATGAGGCGATTGAGGGCATTGAGGGGTAAGTGTTCCGCTACGGGTACGGCTGCCCCTAGCTTCAAGATCTTCGGATCCTGGATGGCATGCATTAAGCGAAAGGTGAGGGAGTTGTCGATAGCATAAATGCGCTTGGGTGGATCCGTCGTCGCTGGTTCCTGAGGCTGCTGTAGGGCAGTTTGCCGCACGTAGTAACCCGACTGTGGCCGGGCGCAGATCATGCCCCGATCCTCTAAAACCCGGTAGGCTTCTAGCACGGTAGAAATGCTCACCGAAAGTTGTTCTCGCAGTTTACGAACAGAGGGCAGGCGATCGCCTGGTTTCAGGGTCCCTTCATAAATAAGGGTTTCTAGGCGATCTGCTACCTGCTCATACAAACTTTTGTCAGATTCAAGATCAAGGGGAGTCATTGCCATAGCCAGTATCTTAGGGAGGAACAGTACAGTTGGGGGCGATCGCTACCGATACAGTCTTGTTTTTGCAAACTGTACCCATAACAATTTAGCAGAACTGCCTCTGTTTGGTTTGGATGTAACACAGCATACTAGATTCATACCGCAGATTGATGAGGAACCGTCTAGACAAGCAGCGATCGCTATCTGAGGAGAGGCAACACGATGAATCTATCCTTCTATCAAAATTACTCATGAATGCCATCGGATTTTTCGGTTGATTTCTTATTCAAGCCTCAGTAAGGTGAGTGCAACAGTATCTGCCCTGAACTCAAACCTATAGGTCAGAACGTCCTCTTGATTGGTTTTGTGGGCACTGATCTGCGCTGTTCTTATTCAATCTTAATCCCATAGGTAGTACTCTCGATTTAGCACAGGTGGTGCTGGAAAGCTGACATGGCATATTTTCGGCTATGTCTAGCTTATAGCAACCACAGTCGCCCAGTATTTCTAGATGCTGGATAAGTTTTATTCCTTTACTGAGTCCTTAGGAGGACGCGATGAATCCCGATCATGTCACCACTTGCAATCAATTAGAGTCCTTATACAACGAGAAGGTCGCCCAACGCCCCCGGAGCACTTTCTGGTCTAAAGTCATTCGTCCTGTCGTGTCTGATTGGGGATCTGCAATCCTTAAGTTTCTGCTAGGTAGCCATGATCCTGTGATTTCACAGCGGACTGATAAGAATGGGCAAGGCATCTATGAAATTTATGATCCCATAACACGCGATCGCATGATCTGTCACTCTGAACAAGAAGTACGTGCTTGGCTAGAGCAACGATACTATCAGTAGGCGATAGGGCAATAGATGATAGGACAACGTGTCAGTTAGGGTGCTGCTGAATAGGAGTAGGATTCCGCAACCTTTTGCATGGAGTTTCATGGCTGCTAGCTAGAGGTTCATACCCTAATTCAGCAATACCCTAATTCGCTAGTCCTATCTAGTCTCGCCATGTAGATATAGCTATCGTCAACGCTAGAGGCTTGAAACCATGGCTATACAGTAGCCATGATAAGTTTGTTAGATGCGCTATTTATTCAAAGCTGTAGCGGTACCCAGATATTTGTGGCTTCCTAGCCAAGGGGGCGGCGAAGCAGGGGCCGAATGCAGGATGTCTCAGTTATGACCATTTAACTGAACTTAATATGAAGGTATGAAATTGGAATCTGAGCAAGATGCTCCTACTACCTTGATTGTGAATGAAGTGCGAGTATGAGTGTCTCCGCTCACGGTTCGTTAGCGCAAATTCTATCATGATTTAGCACCGACAGCTATCACAGTCTTATTTATGATGCTTGTCCTATGACTGGAATTTTGATAGTAAATACAGTTCCTTGTCCTAATGCTGATTGACAGGTTAAGATACCTTGATGCTGTTCTGTAATAATTTGGTAGC
>DATNRH010000309.1 GCA_036703605.1 Candidatus Obscuribacterales bacterium
TCCTGCAGGGCGAAGTGTCACAGAACCTCGTCCCGCATCGTCAAGAGTGTCATAATTCGTGGGGGGCGTAAGATTTGGCAGAATGGGGCTGCAGGTTCCTTCGTTGCGGCACCGCGTCTCGAATGCAACAGTGAAAGCCTCTCCGCCTGTACTTCCAACCCAGTCACTCGTAGGGCTGCTGGTCATTGGGGATACGCATACCAAGTTGGAAAGTTCGGGAAGCCCCACACGTAGATTCTTGTGAATAAGTCACTTTCCTTACCTGAACCTAGTCCGACAAGTGGACCCCTCTGTGAAGTAGTTGCCCACACACTGGGATGCAATGCCCACAGTGGCTTGGCCAGGCTGAAGAGAGCTAGGGTAGCCAGTCAAAGTGGGGGAGTGGGCCTCAAAAGGCCAACCCAGGACCACCGTGAGCTCTACGTAGTACAACTCGGTGGAGCTCCAGGTGGAAAATGAAGCGGTGACTGCTGGAATGAAGGCTACGCCATTAGTTTAAGACAAACCAGCATCGAAGAAGCATGTGTTGTCAGTGCGACACCACGACTGGCCATCACACTGTTCGCCCGTGATGAGGTTTGTCTCACCATTGCCACAGAGTGCCACTCTGACAGCATTATCTCCACAATATTTGCCCGTCGAAATGGCTACGGGAATGATTGCTTGCTGGTTTGTATCCAGCTGATTGACCACCTCCGAATTTGGAACAACAGAGCACAATCCGGGAGTTCGGCATCCAGCGGTGAGTCGGAAGTCAATTTCAGCCCTATCGAAGACCACACAGTCGTAGTTTGGAAGCAAGTCTAGGCTGATGCTGCAAGAGTTAGACGCCCAACATACCGGAAGAGACCTCTGCATACGGGACCCTCCGGGGCCCCATCTCCAGCGCAATTGTTGAGCAATTGTATAGACCATGCGGCTGGATCAGTTCCAGCAGGCACAGTGACAAACTCGAGGGTTTCCGGTACAAACGGCCAGGCTGTCAGCACTGTCAGCTACATGGTCAAAATGTACCGCCAAACCTCTACAAAGAACGGATTGGTCAAGTCCACAGGTTCCTCTTTGCGGGTAACGTCTGCAAGGAAATTGGCCGCAAATTGACAATCCCGGCACCAGCCGGCCGCTTCGCTGGGATCACATTGCTCGCCAGCAGTAGCGATCACTCCATCGCC
>DATNRH010000310.1 GCA_036703605.1 Candidatus Obscuribacterales bacterium
TTGCAGCAGGGCCAGACCCGCATCGAACTACCCTTACTCAGACAAGTCGTCAAAGAATGCTCCCTAGCCATCAAATAGAGCAGACGCCTTATGACGTGTTCCAACACGAACCACCCCAACCAAAGCACTCAAAACACTCAAACCCAATCGTCTCAAAACACTGCCACTCCCACTCAATCTATCCGTCCTTGGTTATTTGAAGTAGAGCCTTATCCCGACGAAAGTTTCAGTCACTTCCTCGGGCGCTTTCGCCGCGCCAATTGCCTGAGCGGAAGTCATCTGTCATCGATGCTAGGAGAGCGATCGCACGTTGTAACGTATTGGGAAAGTCCGTCCCGTCAGCGTCGTCCCAACCGATTGCAACTGCAGCAGCTTTCCCAGATGAGTGGCGTGGCGATCGCACGACTTCAGCAGATGTGGTCAAGTGCCGACACCCGATTGCATTGGCCCACCCGCCTGTGTCCAGATTGTTATGCCCATAAACCCTGGCATCGGTTGAGCTGGCAACAAGCCGAACACCCACAATGTGACCAACACCCGCGATCGCTACTATCTTGCTGTCCGCGATGTGAGCATCCCCTTCGCTTACCCAGCCAATGGGCGATCGGCGAGTGCGATCGCTGTCAGTTACCCTTCTCGCAGATGGCACAAAGAGGGTAATTGAAGTCCGTGATAGAGCAATAGAGTAGACTGAATCGGAATTAGGAAAAGCAATCAATTCTTAGCCCGAAACCAATCGATCTTATAGCTACTACATCTATTTGGATGCCGAGCAACTAATTGCCGATGAGGTCTAGTGCCTAAGACGTGTGACTAGGGAAGAAGTCGAATCGACCAAATCATTTGTCGTCCGCCTGTTGGCTCATGTGTGGTTTGAAACTGTTGTTTGAGCTGCTTCAGCCGTTGTTCCTGTTCGAGGATGTCATTTGGGTAGTCCCACTGTCCAACCGTTAACGTGCGAGAAATAACAGCCGAGTCGAGTTTGAGTGGCGTCCTATCGAGCTCTGCACAAGCCTCAAAGAAGGCCGGTTTGAGCGATTCAATTTGGGACGCGATCGCAGCCAGTTGCATCCGAAGCGTCACCATGTCGTCAATGATCGCATGAGCGTTTTGTGTTGTTGTGTTCATAAAAGCATTCAAGAGTGTGTTCCCATCATCTAGTCCGCCAAGAAACAGAGACCTAACCAAGTCTCCGGAGCTTCAGCCAGCTGAGCGGTTGTGGCCGCTGACCCATGCAGCGATCGCCACCCGCAGTGTTGAGTCGTTAGATGAATTAGAAGCTATCACGTCTCATCAGTGTTGGGTGGCGATGGAACGTCCGTTTGGCAGGCTGTGGAGGATGTTGTTATGGGAGAGTAGCCGTTGAGCAGAACCTAGCCCCTGCCCAGAAAAACGGTTACTTATTTATGAGCGATCGCGTATACGCGTATGCTTAAAGATAAGAACTGTGGTAGCGAAATAGATCCATTGAGTAAGTAAAGCGTTGATTGTTTCGAGGTGAGTTGCGGCATGGTGCCGAGGTGTCCAAAGAGCGATCGTGGGCTTGGGTTACTGTGGTGCATGAGATTTTGGGTAGTCTGTTCGATAGCAAAAGAGATAGATTGTAGATACATTAGTGCAAGATGCATAAGGTATTCAGGTAAGGTGTGTGCATTAAAATAGGTAAGTGAGATGTGTTAATGGCAATGGTAGGA
>DATNRH010000311.1 GCA_036703605.1 Candidatus Obscuribacterales bacterium
CAGACTGTACCCGCTCGACCATCTGTGCCAACTCATCCAATTCGTTGACGAGACGTTGCGCCAGTTCTGGTAATCCATTGCTCAAAGTTCGATCCCCATTGCATCAATCGCTCGACGCACCGAATCCCGACAGGAAGCAGATTCCGGATCAACTAAATCGACCCTAAATTCTGGGTGTAATTCGTTCAATACTCCAACCGCTTTGTAGAAACAACGAGCCGGAATTCCCCAAACTGCTAAATCAATATCTGACCAATCTGTAAAGGTCGTGGCTTGTACTAAAGATCCAAAGACGATAACCCGACTTGCCCCAAACTGTTCTCGCAACACCGTTGCCAAATGAGGAACCAACTCCCACGCTGCCCGAAAGCGCTCTGTTGCTGGTTCTCCTTGCCAACGCTGCGCTGGACGATACTGCTTTTGTTGATCGGGGGTTAGCTCCAGTGCTGTTCTAGACATTCCGTTCATCTCCAACGTCCAGCAAAGCCATCCATCAGTGGCGGGTCTTTTAGATTGTACTGTGTTCAGTTTCAGAAGCGATCGCCCCCTTACACAACCTTAAGTGACGGGGTGGAGCGATAAACAGCAAAGGTGATGTTCTACGAAACAGCAAAGGCGATCGCTTTTGTTCATGACATGTCGGTTCATAGAGGGGAGCGATCGCAATTCTCTTGAAACTCATGCTCGATGACGCCTAGCTTTGACGATTAGAACCATCGCCAGAAATAAGAAGCATCCCAGAACAGACACCAGTGTTTCATGGATATTGGGTGAGATAAATACAATAAATCCTTGGTCTTTAATTAGGGCAGCAAAGCTGGAGACGCAAAACGGCATCAGATAGAGCCTGAAGGTCTGCCAAGGATCGCGCTTGCCAGAGGAAACGCTTAACAATAAACCAGTGCCCACCACAGCACTGATACCCACCGAATTCACCCAGATCTTAGGTGATGGATCGAAATAGAAGAAAACCGTTACGCCATACCAAATCAAATAACACCAGAGAACCATCTTTCCTGGCTTGATCGCCTGCAAGTATTGAATGAATCCCTTCATACGTGGCTTCAGAGCTTTAGGTAAACTATTGTTTAACTAGGGACGATGGGAATAATCAAGCGACTCAGCACGCGCTCATCTTCTAGCTTAAAGAGCGTGAATTCACCTCCAACAGTTTCCATTAATGACTGACAGATGGCCAGATGGAGTCCTGGCGGATAGTCGAGGGTGGAGGGCATGAGGAGATCCTGCGATCGCCCTATGTGCAGCTCTTCCACCAATCGCGGTTCAATTACGCCATTGTCTGTAATCGATAGCTCCAGCCATTGGGCATCCAAGGGGCGACACCAAATATCGAGTCGTCCACTATTGGGCGATCGCCGACAGGCAAAGAGTAAAATCTCATGGAGGACAAACTCAATTTTGCCAATATCTCCCCCCACGGTTAGCGTTTCCTCGTTATGAACCTGAGACCAGAGCTGGCGTTGCTTAATCAGATGATCCACTCGCTCTAGGGCACGGCGCAGGAGGGTAGGCAGAGGCGTTGTTTCTACCTCTGTACGCAGTTGCCATTGCTCATATTTCAGCACCGGCACCATGGAAGAAAGGGTGTTGCCAAGCTGCCGCAGAATTTGGTGATACCGCATACTGGCGAGGGCATCTTTTTGATGGCTAAGGTCGTTGAGGCGTTTAATACCTACACCCAAGGTACGATAAATTTCTTCAATGCGACGTTGCTTATACCAGTTGAGGCGTTCTAGGGCCTCTCGTTGATTATTTAAGGTTTTGGTGAGCAAGAGGTAGCGTCGTGACCAAGCGAGCTGACCGACCAAGCTACTAAAGGCATCAAGCTGTCGTTCTAGCCAGTAGCGATCGAAGCAGTCGGCCACTAGGGCCACGCCAGTGGGTTCATGATTGGGGGAGGTGCGCAGAGCCATCACCAACACCTGTCCAATTTCTGAGCCGCTCAGCCATTGGCGTGTTTCTACAGAAAACTCATTGCTGCTAATAGAAACAACGCTGTCGGACTTCAGAGCCCACTGCACCAGTAAATCCGTATGGATTTTGATTTTTTTATCCGCGTTGAGGACATAGTGATTGTTACCCACCGCTGCCGCAGAGATCTGAGCGTCCTTACGTCCCGGCAGCCACGTAATTAGGGCTGCCAACGGCACTTGCAATACGTTGGCCATTTGCTGCATAGCGGCCTGCTCTAGCTGCTCCAGATCATGGATCTGTTGCATAGCGGCCAGACCCCATTGAATGGTCTGGTAGGCTTTTTGCTGCTGTTCAGTTTGGCGCTGTAGCTGCCATTGGTGGAGAATTAGGCCCACTTGCCGACTTACCACCCGCATCAGCTCCCGTTCATCTCGTCCCCAGGTGCGGGTGGATTCGTTACCCACCATCACCACTCCTTCCAGAGGATTATCTACTGCCGTGTTGCAAACGAGGACAGATTGCACACCGGCGGTCAGCAAAACTTCCCGCCAGGCCATGAGTTTCAGGTCATCGGAGAGGTTCTCAATGCTGACCGCCTCGGTACTGCGCTCTAGCATTTGCCAGTCAACTTGGTTGAGACGCTCTAGGAAGGCTGGCAAGGAAGGGCAGTGGGGTGCCTGGTGCTGGTAGCAAACCTCAAACTTTTCCTGGTCTGGATTATAGAGCAATACCAAAAACCACTGGGTTTTTAAGCGCCGGGAAATTTGTTCGGCTGCATCATGCAGGGTTTTCGTCCAGTCGTCCTCACTGTAGATGGCGCGGGTGAGTTCGGCGGTGAGGAGTTGATCGTTTTTGACTTGCTCTAGGGTGGTTTCTAGGGTTTCTAGGGGAGCTGTGATTGCCGCAATCTGGGCAGCGGCCTGCAGGTAGCTTTTTTCTTGCTCTGTCCAGATATGGGCTTTCTGGCTTTCTACGGATAGAAAACCTAGGAGTTGGTTTTGAAATAGGATCGGCGTGGCGAGGAGCGATCGCGCCTGGATACGCTGCATCAGCCGGCCAGTTAAATCAGCCTTGAGGGTGCCGTTGGCTTCACCGATGGCGATCGTTTGATCAGCCATGAGGGCTTGATAGAAAGCACTGACGTCTTCAACGGGAATGGGAGCGATCGCTCGCATGTCTCGGGAAATGACACCGCGATCCGGGCGGCTGGCTCGCTGCCAAAATTCATAGCGCTGGGGTTCAAACCAGTAAATATTGGTGCGGTCAAGCCCAATAAACTGATGGGTGGCTTCAACGACGGCATCGAGCCGCTCTTGGAGGGTGGGCAGCGATCGCAGGTGATTTAAAAGATGGAAAAGGGGTTCGGCTGGGCGCTTCACCTGTTGACGAATCTGTTCAGCCTCAATGTGATGGATTGCGAGGGCCAGCTCACCCAACACCATCGAAAGTCGTGCCTTTTCTTCCGCCTGGGGAGAAACGCCCCACAGGTTGGATCCAAGAATGGTCACCCCTAGGCAGCGATCGCGATGACGAATCGGAAAAATGACCGTGCCTTGAATATTATGCTGTTGAGCAATGGTGCGCCACTGCCCCGCCCTGGTTTCTTCCCGTAGATCGGGCACCCCCACCGGACGCTGCTGGATCACCACCTGCTCTAACAAGTCACCGGGCTGCAGCTCTAGTCTTTGCTGGAGGAAGGGAGCCGCCGCCGCCGATGGCATCAGCCCTGCACAGCCCTGCATAGTGTGTCCTACCTGGTGATAGAGACCAATCCAGATCAGCGCATACTGAAATTCAGATCGCAAATAGTCCAAAGCAGCCTGAGCTAGCCCCTCCAGACTGTCTTGCTCCCGGAGTGACTGCAAGGCGCGACCGAGTGCGACTAGTTGGCGCTCATAATCGGATAGATCTTTTTGCGAACCCATGGATATGAACTCCCCTTCAGGTTGGGATGGCCCTGACATCAAGGACACGATGTTTAGAGCATCCCTCAGGCATGATGTGGCTATCAGTCATGATGAACATAGTTGACTACATGGTGATGGATGTTATTCAGGATGAACTATTGAGGATGCCCCGTGGCGTATGCATGGGACGAACCCTGGATCAACCTAGTTGGGTGGGACGAACCCTGGATCAACCTAGTTGGGCAAGTCCTAAAACAACGTCGGCTTGTCTGCATAATGCTGCATAACTATAGATGGGTTTCCAACGTTGGTGGGTGTTCTTGGTTCAATGTATTGTGAACATCCCTAAACTCCCTGGTGCTGGCATCTGGTATGCAGATGAGTATGCAGACTTGGATGAAAACTAGACGCCCATAGCTGCTTGCGCGATCGCTCTCCCTCATTGTCAGCATTCTACGCGGGTTTCGCCACTATCCTGATGAATCGTCAACCATGAGGTATCCCTAAATCCTGTAGATGAGACCATCTGCGTAGAGACATCCATCCTAGTCTGTTACTAAAGCTACCGTGAATTGCTGGGGTGGTCATGGTGGTTGTGCTACAAAATGTAGACCGGTCTCTAGGGTTATCCCTAGGATGACAGTTGAGCAATTGGGCGGGCGGTTGGGTAGGCGATCGCCCGATCTCCTGATGCGGCTATCCTTGTATACTGACGGTTGTTCCAAGTATGCCCGCATCGTGACCCGAACTGTCTCCTGTAGTGAACTGTGAACCTTTACCGCACTGGCTTACGCCCACTTTTATTCTCTAGGATAGTATCTGATCCTGAATGGCTCCACGAGTCTACTCTAAAGCTCCTCGGTTGGCTAAGCCAGGCCCAGACCGATCCCGCCTCGGCAATGGCGATCGCTCGCTTGATTCAGCACCAATTACAAGACAACTATACCTACCAGCATCCCGCCCTAGAGCAATCTCTGTGGGGGATTTCTTTTGCCAATCCCGTGGGTCTCGCGGCAGGGTTTGATAAGGATGGGATCGCAACGGGCATTTGGTCTAGCTTGGGGTTTGGGTTTGCTGAACTGGGAACGGTCACCTTCCATGCCCAACCTGGCAATCCTCAACCCCGCCTGTTTCGGCTGGTGCAAGACGAAGCGGTGTTGAACCGCATGGGGTTTAATAACCAGGGTGCCGCGGCCTTAGCCCAGCGGTTGCAAGCTGCTTGGGGTGAAAGAGACTGCCCCATCCCCTTGGGCATCAATCTAGGCAAGTCAAAAATCACAGACTTAGATGATGCAGCGGAAGACTATCGCCAAAGTTTTCGGTTGCTGAAGGATCTGGGTCGCTACTTTGTGGTCAACGTGTCGTCACCCAATACGCCGGGACTGCGATCGCTACAGTCTACAGAACAGCTCACGGGAATTCTGCAGGCGCTCTCGGAGGAAAATCAACAGCAAAAGCCAATCCTAGTGAAAATTGCACCGGATTTAGACTGGGACGCGATCGCTGCCGTCGTAGATTTGTCGTTAACCTATAAACTGGCGGGTATTATCGCCACCAATACCACCATTCAGCGCGACGGTCTCAAGACCCAGGTGATTGCCAAAACGGGCAATCCAGTCGCTCAAGAAGCTGGCGGCATCAGTGGCGCACCGCTGCGATCGCGCTCCACCGAGGTGATTCGCTTCATCGCCCAACAAACCCAGGGTAGTCTGCCGATCATTGGCGTGGGCGGCATTTTCACCGCCGCCGATGCCTGGGACAAGATCACGGCGGGGGCCAGTTTAGTGCAGGCCTACACCGGGTTAGTCTATGAAGGGCCGGGTATGGTGCGCAGTATCCTGGAAGGACTGGTACAGCGTCTAGAAGAGCAGGGCATGAAGCATATTCAGGATGCGATCGGGAGTGGCCCGGCTTGATAGATGTTCATCCCTGAACACCTCGACATCACGACGGTCTCCCTCGATAGATGGATCACAGTTCATAGATTAAAACCCTTGCTTCCGATACCTGAAAGTAAGGGTTTTGTGTTAAATAGAGAATTGTTCGCAATAGTGGCGGGTTGTTGCAAATATCGTCAGAATCGTTTAAGATTCACATTAAGGCTATGCTATTGAGAATTTTCAGGTACTCTAAGTCCTATGTATACTGCATCCTCACTCAAGGCCGAACTCAATCACCGGGGATGGCGCATGACTCCCCAGCGAGAGACCATCCTCCAAGCCTTTCAAAACCTAGCCAAGGGGAAACACCTTAGTGCGGAAGATCTGTACAATCGTTTGCACGCTCAGGGCGAGAATATTAGCCTAGCGACGATTTATCGCACCTTGAAGCTGATGGCCCGCATGGGCATCCTGCGAGAGCTGGAACTGGCTGAAGGTCATAAGCACTACGAACTCAACCAGCCTGCTCCCTACCACCATCATCACCTGATCTGTGTACGCTGCAATCAAACCATTGAGTTTAAAAACGACTCAATCCTCCGGTCAGGGGTGAAGACGGCTGATAAGAATGGCTATCACTTACTAGACTGCCAGCTCACCATTCACGCTATTTGCCCTGCTTGCCAGCGATCGCTCATTCCGGTCTAAGCCTGCTTTAAATCTGGGTTTATGGATCGACGGGAATCAGCGTTTCTAGCGAGAGAGCCGCGCGAATCTTTTCAATATTCCATTCAGCTAATCCCGTGCGATCGCTGCTGGAGCGCGCTTCAAAGGGACAGGTGCTGACCAACTGCAGCTTAGGATTTTCTGTTGCCCAGGCCTTAGCGATCGCCGAGAAGCCATCTTCAATCCACACAATTCGATGGGGCCATCGACGGCTACACCAACGGGCTGCTAAGCATTTGGCATCCTGTTTCGCGTTGGGAAAGGCGGCGGCAGCTTGGGCTGATTGGTGATCTGAGAGCGGATAGGCGATCGCCCATCGCTGGGTTTTGGCCCAGTCATTCCACAGCAGCGCCTGGGCACCAAAGGATGAGATCCATAAGGGGGCAATCCACTCAGCCCAAGCGATCGCTGAAATGAGTTCCTTCGATCCACGCACTGCCCCCCAGGGAGCCGCTACATCCTGGGCATAGGGCTGAGCGATCGGCTGGTTGGGAATGCTCAGAACTCCTTGAATGTCAAGAAATAATAAAGTTTGTTCGGCTGGCATCAGGCGTGATTGGGTCGTAACAATGGTGTATGAGTGGCTCGATGGGGATTCAGAACCCTAGGTAAGGCTCACATACCCAAGGTTACATGTAACATTATCCTGTTGAACAACTCAACTGATCACGAGATAGGCGGCGAAAATTTTTCTGAAACTTTTATCCTGACGGCACGTCAAGCCACCTATAGGAAGAAGCCCAAGCTATTTTAGGGTGTTCGTCGTCTAGACATGAACCTCCTAGCCTGTACGTGCTCAACCATACCTCACACTGTTTATATCTGCTGGAGAAATCACCTGTGATGCTACCGCCAACCTCTCAAGAATCTAGCCAACGCCGTATGGGCATCCGCGCGGGTGCCGTAGTCATGGGAGCCGTGTTGTCCCTGGGTGGAGCGATCGCCCTACCAAGTTTCGCTCAGACTGAGTCTGAAACTGTGTCCCCTGCCCCCGCTGATGCCCGTTTTGCCTGTCAGTATATAGACGGGGAATACGTGGTGATGTACTACCCCCAAAGCCAGCCCGGTGAATCCTATCCCTGGGCTAAGCCGACTGCCCTGGGAGGCGGCTGGACACCTGAACGCCGCTGTACTGAAATCAGCCGTCGGCTAGAGTCTTATCGCCCCGATGGTTTGCTGGAAATGCGCACCAGCGTTGAAAATGACTACGACATCGTCTGCGTCACCACGCAGCAAAATTCCGACTGTCGGATTGTGCTGACGGTGCCCCCCGGACAGGATGCTCGGGTCACCCGCGATCGCGTGTTTGAGAGCTTGACGGTAGCCGATAGTGGTCAACAAACTGACGCCGTTACAACGTTCACCGGCAACGATCTAGATGTACTGGGTGATCTGGCCAACGAGCTGAATCTGCCTTCAATCCCTGGCATCAACATGCCGTCTCGCCGCTCTTCAGACGCCATTAACCTGCGTCCTTTCTTAGATCCCTCGGATGGCGGTACCGGCAACCAACTGGTGCCTAGCAATGCCCCTAGCCTCAATCCGGATCGGTTCCGCTAGATTGGGCACCTCCTGTCCTAGGGCAAGAGGTGTGGATTGACCAATACTCTGCTTGCTTTGTTGGATACGACGTCACTATGGTTCTTGATGCTACCTGCTCTTTCTAGAACAGATGCACCATCCAATACCAAATTCACCTATCAGGAGCGATCGCTCCTGATTTTTTTTGGCCTGTCTCGATCATGGCTCCTAACAACCCTGAATTTACGTTCTGTGATGTTGGGCAAGTAGGTTTGGGCAAGTAGGTGCTCATTCTATGAAGTCATGACATTGCAGAGCATGAGCGCTGAAGAGATATCAGGGGCGATCGCCCTCAAATCTTGATATAACAAGCAATTTGCGGGCTACATCATACGCCATTTTTAGTATGAATCGTCCAGATCTACGTAAAGACAATAGAAAACTCTAAATATTCCAACATCCAAGTTTAATTAACTTAATAAAAGAGGGTATTATATCGATAGGTAGAAATTCTCACTCTTCAACTTAGCGAGATACCTGCTACGGACGTCTTAGTCCACCTAGCCAACTTTCTATCTAGGAACTGCTTACAAGGCTCTGATCTTGGTATTCACCAGCCCCGTAGAGCTTCCCAACCTGGAAAGCCCGCGATCGCAGCTACACCCAGAGTCTTGCAGCTTGAGAAACCGCCTCTTCTGTGATGGTTCAACATAGAACGTTGCGCGACAAGTCCATTCAACTGCTTTTAGGGACGCTCTCACAATGACACAATTTCCCTGGCTAACCGCCTTAATTCTCTTCCCGCTGATAGCGGCGCTGCCGATTCCTATCATTCCGGATCAAAATGGTAAAACCCTGCGTTGGTACACGCTAGGCGTTGGCCTCGTTGAGTTCGCCCTCATGCTCTACACCTTCTGGGCGCACTACGACCTGCACAACCCCGAGTACCAATTGGTTGAAAGCTATACCTGGGTTTCCCAAGTTGGTTTGAACTGGTCTGTGGCAGTGGATGGTTTGTCCATGCCCCTCGTGATTCTGTCGGGTTTGGTCACGACGCTAGCTATCTTGGCGTCATGGAATGTGACCCACAAACCTCGGTTATATTTTGTTTCATTATTAGTGGTTTTTAGCGCCCAGATTGGGGTGTTTGTAGCTCAAGACATGTTGATGTTCTTCATCATGTGGGAGCTGGAACTGGTACCGGTCTACTTGCTGATTGCAATTTGGGGCGGAAAGCGTCGCCTCTATGCCGCTACCAAGTTTATTCTTTACACCGCCGTCGGCTCTCTATTCATCCTCATGGCAGCGTTCGCCATGGCCTTCTACGGTGATGTCACCAGCTTTGATCTGCAAACCCTAGCAGCAAAAGACTACTCTCTGCCCTTCGAACTTTCGCTCTATGCTGCCCTGCTGATTGCCTTTGGCGTCAAGCTACCTATTTTCCCCTTCCACACCTGGTTGCCCGATGCTCACAGTGAAGCACCTGCACCGGTTTCCATGATTTTGGCTGGGGTCTTACTGAAAATGGCTGGCTACGGTCTCATCCGCATGAACATGGAGATGTTGCCCAATGCCCACACCTACTTCGCTCCATTCCTAGCCATCTTAGGCGTCATTAGTATCATCTACGCCTCACTCACCGCCTTTGCTCAGACCAATCTCAAGCGCCGCATGGCTTACTCGTCCATTGCTCACATGGGATTTGTCTTGATTGGTATCGCCTCCTTCAATACCTTGGGGTTGAGCGGTGCAGTTCTGCAAATGGTGTCCCATGGTTTGATTGCTGCCACACTCTTCTTCCTGTCTGGTGTTGCCTACGATCGCACCCACACCTTGGCCATGGACGAGATGGGTGGCATGGCCAAGCAAATGCCCACCGTCTTTGCCCTGTTCACTGCTGGTTCTCTAGCCTCCCTTGCCCTGCCGGGTATGAGTGGATTTGTGGGAGAACTGACCGTATTCCTTGGCTTCACCACCAGCGATGCCTATGGCGTCACCTTTAAGGCGGCGATCGTCCTGCTTGCTGCTGTGGGCGTGATTCTGTCTCCCATCTACCTGCTCTCCATGCTGCGTCAGGTATTCTACGGTGAGGAAAGCGTCAAGCTATCGGACATGAAACTGTTTGACATCAAGCCTCGGGAAGCCTTCATCGCCGCTTGTTTGCTGGTGCCCATCATTGGTATTGGCGTCTATCCTAAGCTGGCAACCCAAACCTATGACGTGAAAACGGAAGCTGTGATGGCTCAACTGCGTGGCAATCTGCCAACCGTTGCGGAACAGCCCTTCCAGTTGCAAGCACCTCGGTTTGTGGCTCCACCCATCTTTGGTGCAGAAACCAAAGAGTTAGCAACACTCAGCCGTTAGGGCTCTGGGATAGGCTCTCCAACTATCTGGGTTCTCGATACTATCTGCCCGGATACGCATTCAACTAAAGATCATCAAAAGGGGAGCGGGCCATGGGCCTACTCCCCTTTTAATTGCGCTGGTTGTGACGAGCTAGAGCCATCCACACCCTCGGACTAGGGTGAGCGTCGGCAGGAGGTCAGGCGATCGCTAACTGACATTCCACGCCGTAGCTGCTGGTGAGGTTACAGGTTTCGTGGTCAACACTATTGGTGTCGCTAAGTTCTAGGTTGTAGAAATCCACCGTCGGCTCTTGGAAATAGGGGCCGGCATGCCACGTGCCTACATGCAGCTTGATAAAACAGTTACCTGGAATCTGAAAGGCTTGGATATCAGCGATCGCTGGTTTGTTAGCCGATCCGGGAGGAGCCACGGCGATCATCCAGGACTTTCCTTCTAGAGATCCTAGGCATTGCGTGCAGCCTTGGTGACGAGTGATGCGCGAAAACGTGAGCCCCCGATGCTCTAGCCGCATGATGTAGAACCGGGGAATGCCGTTGCTGAGGTGCAGTTGAGCATCGTCTGCATCAAAAGGTTTACCGTCTTCAGTGGGCAAAATGAGTTGGCCAAAGGGGGCAAAGTTGTCTACCGTAATAGACTGGACGGGTAGCTGCACCAAATTGGAGGACTCAGGCATGGATGTTCCTTCAGTAGCGTCGTTGGATGAAAAGATGGGCAGGAAGGCGCGATCGCTTTCCCCAACCTCTTCTAAGTCTTAATGTTAGCTAAGGATTCTAGCCTGTTGATCATGAGCGATCGCCGCTAGGATGAAACTATTCGGTTGATATTCATAGATGAACGTTTCCGTGGCTTAGCCAAGACGGAAGCATCTTGGTTTTTCAACAGCATGAGGTCAATCATGGAGATGGGACGTCGCTTCTGCCACCATGTTGAGACTCCCGCCCCCCCACAATGGCGGATTTGGTGTATCGCTCTGATCGTTCAGCCGCAGCTAGTCCTCACCTAGGAAGTATGATGGTTCACTCCAGCAACAGTTCGTCTCAATTCGTTTTAGACATGGCATCCCAACACGATGTTCGCCAGTATTTGGCCTATTGGTTTCAGTTAGGCAAAAAGGTCTGGATCCATAACGGACAAGAATCTCTACTGCCTGTGTCAGTGATCCAGGGCGATCGCTACAGCGATGATTTTGAACAATGCTGGCAGCGGATTATGGCTGCCGATAGCGGCGACTGCTATCTCGATGGCACCACCCACACGATTCATCAACTCTTGAGCGATCGCTGGGATATCGTCCCCTGCGCTCGTTGTCAGATGCCGGTTCCCATGGCCGCAGTAGGCACGACCGCCGATCTGTCCTGCCCCTGCAACGATCTACCGATGTGGCCAAACACCGAGATTCCTGCGCCTCGGCATCCCATCAATAATCACAATCATCTGCAAGGAATCCGCGATCGCCTCATGCATAATGAGCAGGCTAGCTAGTCCCCCAAGACATCCTCAGCCCAAGAACTCCGCTGGCTGAGGATGTTGTCATTCCAAGAACTTATTGGCTGAGCGACGTCGTTTGTCCTAAGGACAGGCTACGCCAACGTGGAACATCTCCCGAAGAGAGAAAGCCACAACCACCCGCGCGTTCCCTAGCCCCTCTGGAGCCAGGGAACGCCAAGCAACACGAGTGCCCCACGACAGGGCCACTTTCCGCCTCAGAAGACTAGGAACGCACAGAGTACAGGTGGCCATCCCGTAGCTGCACCACCGGATGGTTTGACATTCTCACCAACTGTTCGTTGTGAGTAGTTACAACGACGGTAATGCCGATTGAATTCAACTTTTTTAAAATTTTGATGACTTGCCAAGAATTATCTGGGTCAAGATTTCCCGTGGGTTCGTCGGCTAGGAGTAGCGGTGGCGTGCCAACAATAGCGCGGGCAATGCTCACCCGCTGCTGCTCGCCCCCCGAGAGTTCATCTGGGAAACATTGAGCCTTGTCCTGCAGTCCTACCATCTTAAGCGTGGGAATGAGTCGTCGGTGGATTTCTTTGCGGGTGAACCCCTGCGCCCACAGCACAAAGGCAACATTTTCCGATACGGTGCGTCGAGGAATCAGCTTGTAGTCTTGGAAGACCACCCCAATGCGTCGCCGCAGTTGAGAGAGATGATTGCCATGGACGTTGAGCAAGTTATGGTTCTCGACAAAGACTTGTCCACTCGATGGACGCTCTGCCCCGTAGAGCAATTTGAGAAGTGTAGATTTCCCAGACCCTGAAGGGCCGGTGACAAACAGGAAGTCGCCGGGGCGAATCTGCAAGCTCACATCTCGCAGGGCACGGCTACCGTTGGCGTAGACCTTTGTCACTTGCTGTAGTTCTACCAAGGGCTTAGCTCGGTTGGGAGCTTGCCGTGGAGGTGGGGTCACTGGAGAGGCGGAAGCATGAGGTGTCGCGGTTGGAATCGGTGCCGCACTAGGACGCTCAACAGAGACATGAACCATAACGTTACTCTTGATAGGCGGATTGTACGCGAATGAGACAACTCAAGCAGAAAAATATGAAGGTCGTCAACTAGAGCACCCGGTTAAACCCTATAGGTAGAGTTGGCAGCTCATCTATGCCCCCCTCCCTATTGAAGGCTAGACTAGCGTAGTTTGAAAGGCGATCGCTAGATTATTTAATGAATGGCACTGAGAAGGTGGAGGTTTGTCCGTAGAAGGTGCTTCGTTCTTCACCCTCCAGCGCCTAGGATCGGCATAGATTGCGGCGCTACAAGTGAAGAATTCCCTGATCTAGACCAGAGTTAGCTTGGATAGGCCGGGTTTCTCTCCAAAGAATAGCCTACTATTTCTCCCCTGCATCCTAAAGTCACGCTCCTATACTAGAAGTAGTTGTGCTGAATAACTGCGTTTTCGGTGGAAAACAGTACAGGTTTCCCGGCAGTTGTCAGCAACACCCATAGACTATAGCAAGGGGAACGCGCATGGCCTTAGATTCTGCTGTCATGCAGGCCGTTGAAAAACTGGAATATCGCGCCACGGTGGGAGATATTGCCTCTCAGGCTGGGATTAATATCTCGACTGCAGAGCGAGGTCTGTTGACCTTGGCCTCAGAAACGGGAGGGCATCTGCAAGTATCCGATGCGGGAGAGGTAGCCTACCAGTTTCCTAAAAACTTTCGTACGGTTTTACGAAACAAATACTGGCGGTTGCGGGTTCAAGAACTCTGGGACAAGATTTGGGGTGTCTTGTTCTACCTGATTCGTATTTCCTTTGGGGTTTTGCTAATCGTCTCGATTGTCCTGATTGCGCTGACCATCTTGGTCATCGTGTTGGCCATCACATTCTCCAATCGTGAGGGTGAAAACAACAACAGCCGTCGTGGCGGATCCGGTGGGGGGCTTCTCTTTTTACCCTTCCGGCTGTTCTATTTCCCTGATCTATTTTGGGTCTTTAGTCCTGGCTATGGCCGGCAGCGGCATTATCGCCAAGCCCGACCATCACAGCCGGGGCGATCGCCCAAGTCAGACTCTGAGATGAACTTTCTGGAGTCGGTGTTTTCCTTCTTGTTTGGCGATGGAGATCCCAATGCAGACCTAGAAGAACGTCGCTGGCAGGCGATCGCCACCGTGATTCGCAACAACCAAGGGGCTGTGGTTGCAGAGCAAATTGCACCCTATCTCGATGATGTGGGCGAGGGCTACGATCGCGAGTATGAAAGCTACATGCTGCCTGTCCTCACCCGCTATAACGGCAGACCTCAGGTGAGTCCTGAAGGGCATATCGTCTACCACTTCCCCGATCTGCAGGTGAGCGCCGAAAAGCGTAGCTCAAAAGCTGTCCCTGCCTATTTAAAGGAGCTGCCCTGGAAGTTCAGTGCTGCTACCCAAGGGCAACTGACCATGGCGGCTGGGTTGGGTGGACTAAACTTTGTGTTGGCTATTGTGCTGGCTGCCCTGCTACAGGATCAGGCCCTGGTGGCAGAACTGGGGGGATTGGTGGTGCTGGTGAATGGCCTCTTTCCCTTCTTGTTTGCCTACGGAACTGCGTTTCTGGGCATTCCTCTAATTCGCTACTTGTGGCTGAAGGGGAGAAATAGCAAGGTAGAAGCTCGTAACGAACGCCGGCAACAGCAAGCGATCGCTCTCAACCAAGGCGGTGACGAACTGCAGCAGAAGATGGACTATGCCCGCCAGTTTGCAGCCCAAAGCATTGTCAGTCGCGACAATCTGGCCTACACCACAGAGCAAGACTTGCTCGATCAAGAGGCAGACAACAGTGCCAAGCTGGATGCGGAGTGGCAAAAGCGTCTAGATCAATCAGGTTCCTAATCGCAATTGTTCAAAATAACCATAGGGGCAGCCGCTTGCCCCTATGGTTATGCTTGGGCTGCTGATCAGTAAAACAAGCAAAAAAAACTCAGCCTTGCGACTGAGGATCAATATTTAGGGAGATTTCACCTTCACGATGAGGTTGAATTTAGTTCAAAATAACGAGCTTATAGCAAGCCCATTTGGGCTAGAAGACCTTGCCCCGTCAGCAACTCGCCTGCAATAGCGAGAACGAAACCTAACATAGCCAGACGACCATTCCAGGTTTCTGCGAACGTGGTGAAGCCAAACTTCGGTTCTTGGTTTTCCATAACGGGTACCCCTCTGTAAAGCTTTGTATCTTAATATTACAGTCTATTTACATTTTTGGGGGACTTTGAGGAATCTTTCTGCTCTATAAATTCCTTGGGTGGTCATAGAGAGTCGCCAGAATAGATGATGGCAAAGGGATGGAGTGTTTCGTGATCCTGCCAGATGTCTACCTTGATGGACTACTTAGGCAACACGGGAGGTGATGATGGCATAAAACGGATCGCCTCCCGGCATTCCCAACAGTTGCAGCAGCATGGGCAAGTTGGACGAACGGGTGATCACCTCTGGGGGGCTAAAGCCAGGAATAGCGTTCACGTAATGCTGCACAAGGTCAACCCGACTTTCTTCGGTGCCATCGCGCCAGGCTTGGATCGCTTTTTGGTAGAACATGCGATTGGAAAAGCTGATGATGCATAGCCCACCCGGCTTGAGAATGCGGTAGATCTCTGCAAAAACAGCTTCAGGGTATTGCAAATACTGCACGGAGACCGTGTTCAAAACGGCGTCAAACGACTGGTCGGGCAGCGGCAGGTGTTGATTTTGGTTGAGATTTTGCAGGAAGTAATGGTTGAGGCGAGGATTGCGATCGAGTTCTTGAGCATTCATGCCATGCCCTTCCACATGCTCAAAGTGCATCTCATCCGGCAGATGGGAGACCCAACTGCTCATCAAATCTAAAATTCGGGTGTTGGGCTGTAGGCGATCGCGATAGAGGTCCGTGAGTTGCTGGATAAACCCTTCGTCAACATGGGTAACAAGGCGAGGCTGCTCGTAAAACAGCCTGTCGTCGGATGGATCGAGCTTGGCTCGCTGATCGGTATTGAGCAGCATGGTTTAGGTGGGGGTGTAAGGAGTTAAGAATTGTTTTCTCCAGTCTACAAAGAATGACGAAATATGAAGGGTGCGATCGCGAATCTTTGGAACTCCCTTCATGCTTTCTTCATCAGTAGGTTTAGGAGCATGAACCGCTATCTATTATCACGATTGGCTTCAAGCCATAGCTCTAGTCCCATGGGGTAAGACATCCAGACCTTCGGGAGACGTGCCTAGGTGTGAAGGTTGTCTAGGCCATGTCTCAACCAGACCTACATCTACAGATTGCCGGCTGCTCATGGCTGGCTACGGCCAGTTTCTACTCGTCCGTGATAGTTTCAGTAGCCGAGGATTAGAACTGTCACGGTTTGTTTGGTTTACAGAATCGTTTGAGTTCAAAGGTAAGTCACGATGACTGATGCTCATCAATCTCTCAATCCATCTCAGCTCGTCCCGCTGGCTAGGCAGAATCAAGATATACGGGGGGTGCTGCGGCCGAATGCGTCCCATGATCTCTACCGTTTTCGGTTGCCTAAAAGCCGCTTTCGGGCAAGCTTGGGAGGGCTGCGGGCCAATGCTGATTTGGAACTAATCCGCGATCGCAACCGTGATGGCAGCATCGATCCAGGGGAAGTGGTTGCTAGTTCCCGAGCTACGGGTCGCCAAGTTGATAGAATCACAATTGTTGGACTGGAGCCCGGAGCTTACTACCTAAGGGTGGTGCCGGATGGCCAACGTACGCGCTATCGCCTGCTGCTTTCGGCCCCAGCCACGAACCGCACGAGCAAGCAATATCAAGTCGTGCAGAAGACCAATGCCTACCGGATGCAGCAGGGGCAGCTTCCCCTAGCCGTAAATACCCAACTGAGCAGAGCTGCTCAGCAGTATGCCCGCCACATGGCCGTCAACGATGTATTTAGTCACGAAGGCGCAGATGGTTCTTCCCCCTGGGATCGCATTCGAGCAGCGGACTATGACTATTCTGAGGCAGCGGAAAATCTGGCGGGCGGCTATAACACTGCCGCTGGGGCTTTACAGGGATGGATTAGTAGCCCAGGGCATCGGGCAAATTTATTGGCCTATCAGGTGCAAGAAATTGGTGTAGGTTATGTTTACCTACGCAACGATCCGGGGCGTTATACCTTCCAGCATTACTGGTCTCAATCCTTTGGTACCCCAGCTAGCGTCTCGGTCAATCCCTCCATTCCTTCGTCCCGATACCCTGAACGCTAAGCGTTACGCATCTGGTTCATCTGCACAGTAAACAATCAGGTCAATCTCCACATTGCCCTGACCTGCTAGCCCTAAAACCCCTACAGTGGTGCGGCAGGGAAGGCGATCGCTCTTGAAGTAGGAGGCGTAGATATCGTTGACGATCGGATAGTCGCGCATGTCAGTGAGAAAAATACGTGCCGAGACCACTCGATCAAATCCAGTCTGGGCATGGGTCAACACCAGCTTCAGGTTTTCCATGACGCGCCGGGTTTGATCTTCAATGGGCCCACGGCTGATATCTCCGCTAACTGGATCTTCAGCTAACTGTCCAGTCACAAACAAAAAATCGCCAGCGCGAACGGCATGGGAGTAGGGAGCGGGCGGCGGCAGTTGATGATCGGGAAGCGTGATGAATTCGAGCATAGATCCCTCATTGACCATGGCAAGTGGATGGGGCGATCGCTTCATCCCACCGATGACCCTGTTGATGAGCTCCCAGGGTATGGATTGGACGATTTAAATCTGCCCTGTTGCACTGTAGCAGGCTAGCAGCGCTTTCCTGTAGACCCTAAAACCCCCAAGGGTAGGCGATCGCTGATTGCAACCTAGGCGATCGCTTGATGCTGGGCAAGGCATACTAAAGTTAAGCTGGAAAGATTGGGTCATTGAATTAACCAAGTTCAGTTGTACAAGTAGAGACGCCGTGTTTTTTAGCATCGTAATTCCCACCTATAACCGCCAGCCGATTCTTGCCAAGTGTCTATTGGCACTAGAACATCAGCGTTTCACCCCTGAGTCAGGTATTCAGGGCTATGAGGTGGTAGTGGTAGACGATGGATCGACAGATTCAACGATTGCTTGGATGACCCAGCAAGCCCACCACTTACCCCATGTGCGATTAGTGCAGCAGCAGCACCAAGGGCCTGCCGCCGCTCGCAACCTAGGCGTTGCCCATGCCAAGGGCGATACGATTATTTTTATTGATAGCGATTTGGTGGTCACCGATCGCTTTTTACTCGCCCATGCTCGGGGATTACAGCAAGGCTATCGAGATCTAGGCAGCGATCGCCTGTTTACCTATGGTGCAGTGATCAATACCTGCAATTTTGAGCAGCCTACGTCAGCATCCTATAAGGTCACAGACTTTTCCAATGCCTACTTTGCCACAGGCAACGTGGCGATCGCCCGGCATTGGTTAGAGGCCGCAGGGCTCTTTGACACTGAGTTTCAGCTCTATGGCTGGGAAGACTTGGAGCTCGGGGTGCGGCTGAAAAAGCTTGGTCTGCGGCTCATTAAATGCCCGGATGCGGTGGGCTATCACTGGCATCCTCCCTTCTCCCTAGAAGAAGTACCGGCACTGATTGATCGAGAAATTCAGCGCGGACGCATGGGGGTGGTGTTTTATCGAAAGCATCCCACATGGGATGTACGCATGATGATCCAGATGACGATTTTGCATCGGATTCTGTGGGGATTACTGTCCCTCGGCGGTTTATTGAATGAACGCACCCTTGCTCCGCTGCTGTCGTGGCTGATCCGTCGAGGCAAGTCCCAGCTCGCGTTGGAAATCGCTCGGATTTTTCTCAACTGGTACAACGTTCAAGGTGTGTACTCTGCCTATGCCGATCTGCACCCCCATCGTTAGCCTTTCTCATTTCTAGGCAGGATATGAAGAGGGGCGATCGCTATCTTGAGCGCCAACCATGATGGACATGAATGTGAAGTGAAGCTGCCCTGCCATGAATGCCGGCTCCATTGTGATAGCCTCCCGATGCTCGGTCGCTAGATCATGAGGCTACTGGCAGGGCTGGCTCAATGCAACAGATCAATAAGAAGCTTAAGCAATTGTCTCCGCCTTAAATTCCCGTGATAGCCTAGGCCCATAGGTCTATGGCAGCTATGCTGACTTCTGTCCAAGGGATTGAGGCATTGGATCGTTGTTCATAGATCGTTGGGATGTCGATCATACATTTGGGAGAACACCTATGGCTTTGCAACCCCCACCACCGCCGCCGATTACGCCTCGTCAGATGAATATTCTCCGCATTGCGGCATCCATGGCTTGGTCTGATGGCAGCTTGGCCCAGGAGGAAGTGGAGATCATGCTGGATCAACTCAGCGGTATTTTCGCTGATGATGCGCCCCAGCAGCGCCAGCTTCGCCAAGAGCTACAGGAATATGTCACACAAAATATTCCCTTGGCTGAACTTACGCCTAAAATCCAGACCGATGAAGATAAAGAACTGGTGCTGCGATTGGGCTATGAAGTGATTTGCTGTAGTTCCCGATCGCCTGGGGAAGACAAGATCAATGAAGAAGAGGCGATCGCCTATCAAAAATTGGTCGAGTTATTGGGAGTGTCGGATGAAACCGTGAAGCGCGTTGAAGCAGCCGTAGATCAAACCTTCAATGCTGATGAAAGCATGGTGGATGGCATCACTCGCCACCTAGAGGATTATGCTCAAGGTTAGGGATTGCCCTAGGGTAACCTGAGTTCGATGACGTTATTAGTAGAGAACTCTATAGATGGGTAGTACTAGTAGAATGCGTATAGCCTCCGGCATGGCTTCGCTAAAGCGATAGCGTAACGCATTCAAGCCTCATACAACGGTGCGTTACGGCTTCGCCTAACAGCACCCTACAGCGGACACGACCTTCGGGCTGATCTGTCCCAGCCTGTCTGCTATACGTTGCCCCGTTCAGGGTGACGAAGCGTACACCAGTCGAACTCACGTTAGGGTGATCGGGTTGTTTTGATCGGGCTGCGGCGCGGGAGAAACAACCCATTTTTATGTCTACGTCTGAAAACGATGCATGACGCAAACGTCCATAGAAACGTGAGTTTCCAAGAGAGGAGGTGCGTTGCTGAATGAGGCCATGAAATCAGAACGGGAGCAAGATGCTCACACCCCCAACTCATTTACCATCAAGGTCGTGTGAGCGTCTCGTTCACGGGTCCTTAGCACCAATCATCTTGCGATTCAGCAACGTCCCTAACCATGGTCAGCGACAGGCAATGTTGACGGTGGAGCCGTGATTTTCATAGACCTTATCGGTCATGAGTTGCTCGACAGCTAAATGGATGTGATAACCATACGATCAATCGGTTTCAGGCTAAGACTTGATTTCTTTTCCTGATTCCGATTAAGTCTAATAGCTTCCGAAGTTCTGTGTCCAGTAGTGGCTATAGTTCACAGAGCCCGTGTCACTGCTGAGATAGCGATAACCCACCCCAATTTCGGTGTAGTTCACGCTTAGAATATTAGCCCGGTGCCCAGAGCTATTCATCCATTGGTTCATCGTATCCAGCGCCGTTGAATTGCCCGCTGCAATATTCTCGCCCGAATACCAGGGACTATAGCGCGCCGCTTCAATGCGATCGCGTGACCCACGACCAAGGTGATCGGTGTGATCAAAAAAGTCCTGAACGGCCATATTGTTGGAATGAAGCTGAGCAGAGGAATTGAGCTGCGTGTTGAGAGCCAGTGCAGGCAAGCCCTGCCCCTGCCGTCGCTGATTGACCATATTCCAAATCTGCTCCGCCTGAGTGAGCCGTCTTGCCTGAGCCACCGATGCGGTCAGCCGATAGTTTGAGGAACCCGTACCGTCTGAGGTCACCCGAAGATAGTAGACACCAGCATTAAGGCGATTGAGCTGGATCCGCTCTGCGGTGAGCCCTGTTGCCCGAGAGCTGGCCAAAATTTCGCCTGGATCCAGACGCCTGTTGTTGTTCTTATCTTGAATAATCTCCACATCTGCCCGAGAGCGATTGAGGCTCAGGATCATGCGCTGGGGATTCCTGAGGTTGATTCTTAGAAAGTCATCACTATCTGCGCCACCAATACTATTAGAAAAAGTATTGGATCCATTGCTCACTCTCACCGGAGTAGCAGAGTTTAAGGTATTGCCAAAGTCTGTCATTGCAGTTGTCCTTTACAGTGAAGCGGCGATCGCCCTCGCCGTCGTGGATGAGCTGAAGGGCAAGGTCAATGTAGAGTGCATGGGTAGAAAATGGATGGCCCACCGATCCCTGATGGATGCCCTGGGCTAACCCTGAATGGCTTTATACAAATACAACGTTGTGAGTCGCAATTCAGAACTAGACGGCTCAAGATCTCTATGGGTTCAAGATTATGGGTTCAAGATCTATTCGGTCTGATGGGTGTCACGTTATGCGATCGCCCCCATGATGTTACGGAACGTTATGCGATCGCCCCCACGATTGAGGATGGCTTACCTTAGGATGGCTCATACTAAACCTAAAAGCGTCCGAAATTACCCCCTATCCATGAAGGTCATACCCCAGGGCACCAGACCTAAACATCCGTAAAGACCGATCAACCAAACCTGGGCAGCGGGGGATAACCATCGTGCTACGCCTGGATGCGCCAAAAATCGCCATATCATGCTAACGCCCCCCAGCAAGCCTAGGGCTACCACCAGCGCCACGGGGGAGACAAAGGCGATCGCCCTTGCGGCCATCAAGCCACTGAAGGCTGTCAGCCACAGCACCGTCAACCAAGCGATCGCCCCCGATTGCCCTGTCCAGATGGATGCGGAGGGTGACTCTATGGGAACACGATCGCCCTCCGGTGTACCAAGACTTTGCCCAAGCTCTAGCACCATACCAGCAAAGAAACTCATGAACAGCAACCAGTGCAGCGGCTCGGCCTCCGATATGAAGGGTCGCCATCCCTCAAAGGCTGCCCCATAGGCCACAATTAGCGGCATGATCATCTGATGGCCGCCAAGCCGTAGTAGGGGGCGATCGCCCAACCATTGAGGCACAAAAAAGTCGTAGCGCATCAGTCCTAAATAGACCCAAATGCCGATGAGAAACCCAACCATGGTGCTGCCAGAGGCGATCGCCAGCCCGAGCTGAATGCAGCCGCTACCCACCCCCAGCATTTCCAGTTCTTGCCGAGTGAGCACCCCCTCAGGCCGCCAGCGCTTCTCCCGCAGATCAGTGGCAATCTGGCCTTGAAGGAACAGCAACACCGTGGATATCCCCGCCATAATAAAGACGGCAAGCGGTAGGTCTACCATCCCGATCTGCGATCGCAGGAGGGCTGCATAGCCCACTGCCGCTAACCCTATCATTCCACTCAAGCTGATGTGGGGCATGAAGGGGTATTGCTGCCGCTGATACTGCCGCCAGCGCGGTAATGACAATGGACTCATACCTCAGCCACCTCAGCTAGGAGGATGGAACGCCGTTCAACCCCCTGGACTAGACTCAAACAAGGATGTTGCTTCATGCCCCATGTACGATGAACTAAACTGCTGGAATCGACGCCCATCCTACGCGCTCCGCTCCGTCACCCTGTCCTGATGTTAGACATCTTTACATTATGCCCATGCCCTCTCCCCCCGCCTCTTGGATGCCTCACCTCGGTCGCCAGCGCGATTGGATCTGGCGTGGCTGGCAGGTGCGCTACACCTACGCCCCCTCGGTGCAGGCTAACGCCCTGCCCATTCTGCTGATCCATGGTTTCGGCTCCTCCCTCACCCAATGGCACTGCAATATTATGCCTCTAGCGGAGCATCACCCTGTCTATGCTGTGGATATGCTGGGTTTTGGGGCATCGCGCAAAGCGGCCGCTCCCTATAAGGTGCACCTCTGGGTTGATCAGGTCTACGACCTGTGGCGATCGCTCCTAGGTCGTCCTGTTCTGCTGGTGGGGCATTCCTTAGGAGCCCTTGTGGCCCTAAGCGCCGCTGCTCAGCATCCCGAGATGGTGCAAGGGCTGACGTTGATGACCCTGCCGGCTTCCCGCCAAGAGCTGATTCCACCTTGGGCCCAGCCCATTGCCGGTACCCTCGAACGCCTGTTTGCCAATCCTCTAGTTGTGCTGCCGCTATTTGAACTAGCCCGTCGCCCTGAGTTCATCCGTGCTGGCCTGGGGCTAGCCTATGCCCAAAAAGCCTGTATTACTCAAGACTTAATTGAAAGTTACGTTGCCCCCACCCGCGATCGCGGTGCAGGGCAAACCCTCTGCCGGCTGTCCAGCGCTTCCACCCACTACGACTATGCGCCCAATGGTGATCAGTTGATCAGCCAGCTTCGCTGTCCGACCTTGCTCCTGTGGGGACAGCAGGATCGGGTAATTCCCCTCAAACGCGGGCGGCAACTGGTGCAGCAGCATCCCTCCCTCAACCTGATCGAACTTCCCCAAGCAGGGCACTGTGCCTATGAAGAACAGCCCGATCGCGTCAATCACGAACTGCTGCAGTGGGCAGCTCAGGTCGGCACCTCAGCGACAGACTAAGCAACGGGATGATCATTTTGCTGGAAGGAGGAAGAATGACCTTCCTGCAGCCGTCGAGCCCGCCAGTTGCGAATAGCGGCAGCTTTGCGGGCAATGGGCGATTGGTAGCCCGTGGGTTCTGGCTCTGGTTCCGTCGGCTTCGGCAAGCGGGAACTCATGGTCATACAGTGGGACAGTTGATCAAAGTGGGATTCTAGATCCAGAGCCCGCAGCACATCATCGGCAGATTGATAGCGATCGCGAGGTGAGATTTTCAGCATCTTGTCGAGAATTTTGCCGAAATGTTCACTGAGATCGACCATCTCCCGCCAGTTGATATCACCGGTGTGGGTGTCATAGTCAAAGGCTAGGGGAGGATGCCCGGTGAGCAAAAAGAGACAGGTGACGCCGATGGCGTAGATATCACTGGCATAGCTGGGACGCAGGGCCAACTGTTCGGGTGGTGCAAAGCCTACGGTGCCAACAAAGCTAGTGCTGGGTGCTTTTTGGGTATCGTCATCGGTAATTTCGGCAATCCCTTCTTTGACAGCTCCAAAGTCAATCAATACCAAACGTCCATCATCGTCACAGCGAATGATATTTGGCGGCTTGATATCGCGATGAATGACCTGACGGCTGTGGATGTAGCTGAGCACCGGTAGGATTTCCACCAAAAACTTGCGCACCTTTTCTTCTGGAAGGGGGCCGTTTTTTCGCACCTCTTTAACCAAGGTTGACCCACGCACATATTCTTGGACGAGATAAAACTCTCCATTGATCTGGAAGTAGTCTAAGAGGCGCGGTATCTGAGAATGGCTGCCCAACTGGCTGAGGGTGGTGGCTTCCCGTTCAAAGCGCTCACTGGCTTTACTCAGGGCCACAGGATTGTTCACCTTAGGGCAAAGCTGCTTGATCACGCAGGGAGGATAGCCGGGTAGGGCCATATCTTTAGCCAAAAATGTCACGCCAAACCCGCCACGACCCAATGTTTTCAAAACCTTATAGCGATCGCGAAATAAATGTTTTGAACCACAAAACTGCCCCAGCCGTGTTTGATGCTGCGGAGAATCGCGTCGTGTGGACAAGGTGGGAATCGTAGAATCCATCAATGTGGAGGCCTATGCACGCATAAGATCAGAACAAACCAGTGCTAGATGCTCACCCCTATCCTAACGGTAGGGAGCCACGTCAGCGAACAAGATGCTTGAGATTTGATGGCACAGGGAGGACGACCGCCGACCCTGTGGACATATCTATGATGGGATGATGAACCTTAGAGAGGTTAGAACCAACACCCGTGCCCCTGTGTATGACTAGTCATTAGACTAAGCGGTTCTCGTTGAGCCGTTCGTATCGTTCATCACAGGGATGGGATTGAAATCTATCGTTTGCTCTAAGTTGAATGGGGATCAGTTAAGAGGTTCATGCGCCGGACGGGTGCGATCGCCCACTCAGTTCAAACTATCTTCATTTTCCAGTGCGATACCAGAAATCGCATCCGTAGTTCTCATGATAATCACGGAGAAAGCGGGACAACATCTAGCTGAGCAGTCCCCTAGGGCACAGCAGTGTACGTAATTTCCCCGTGCAGTAAACTTTACCAGGTCTTTTAATTGAATCAGCTACTTGAGTTGGCTAATTGAGCCGGCGGTAAGCAGCTTGCTGAACCTGCCGTAGGGAAGAGCCGCTATAGCCTGTGGTCACCCACAAGATGGAGCGGGCCGCATCTCGCAAAACCTTATTGATCGACTCTGGCGATCGATCAGACGGGACAGCGATCGCTTCAAAGGAAATGCCTCGACTACCCAACACAATCTCACCAATAATACGCGCTCGCCGCATGTGATAGTCCGAGGTGATCAGGTAAATGCGATCAATACCCTGGGACTTGAAATCATCCACCAAAGTGGTAAAGTTACTGACCGTATCGACAGCGCGGTAGTCTAAATGCACGCGATCTAAGTCAATGTTGGCTTCTTCAAACACCCACTGAGCATATTCAGGATTGCTGCCCGACGAGACCCAAATGGGTAGATCAGGGTAGGTATGGGCAAAATCTGCAGCAAATTGCTCGCGATCTAAGGATCCACCCAAGACGAGAACCGCCTCCGGTGAATGGAACGATGCCATGAGTCGTTGATAGCCCCAGACGCCCAATAGGACAACCAGGAGCAGCCAAACCAACGACCCAACTCCCCAACGAGATGCACGAGATGATGAATAGTGGCGATCGCGAGACGACATACTTCAGAATTTAATTACCATCAAGATCACAGATATCATGCCCTAAAGCTCAGCAGTGTTCTACCTAGTAGACCTCAGATCAGGAAAAAGAATCGGGGGGCTAGCGTAGAACCCTTTCCATATAATCACCCCACACTTGGGCGGCCTGGGAACTGCTGCCGAAAGTTGCGGCATTATCATCGTTGCCTAGCCAAATGCCGCTGACGAGGTTTTGGCGGGGTATATAGCCCACAAACCATAAGTCCACATTGTCGTTGGTGGTACCAGTTTTGCCTGCTTCCCCCACTCCAAGGTAGGCTGCTCGTCCAGTGCCGCTTTGTACAACACTTTGCAGCATCCCAGTCATGGTGGTGGCGATCGCTGGATCGAGAACCGGTATATTAGCCTGGGCATCTTGACGATAATCAAAAATCACGCGACAGGTTTGTAAATCAGCATTGTCTTCACAATCGCTGCTGTCTAAAATGCGGCGAATCGTATGGGGCGGATTGCGAACACCTTCATTGGCAAAGACGCCAAAGGCACCGGTTAGCTCCACCAAGGTCACTTCGCTCTGGCCGAGGATCAGCCCAGGTACGGGATTGAGGTCAGATTCAATCCCCAGCCGCTGGGCATTGCGTACCACTCGGTCTAGCCCAGCTTCTTGGGCAATCCGCAGCGCCACCACATTTTCCGACAGGGCCATGCCGGTATACATATCCATGCTGCCGCCCCCCGATCGACAGCCATCAAAGGATTGCCCCTGCCAGGTCAGCGGCGCACAGGAGTAGGAGGTGCCCGGCGAGATGCCCAATTCCAAAGCCGCAGCATAGGCAAACACCTTAAAGGTCGATCCGGGTTGACGCAGGGCCTGGGTAGCGCGGTTGAACTGGCTGGCTTGGTAGTCTGTGCCGCCGACTAGGGCTAAGATCTCTCCGGTTGCCGAATCTAGGGTGACGATCGCCCCTTGGGTATAGCCGTAGGTAACGCCATCGGAAGCGATCGCCTGTTGCAGGGATGATTCCGCCTGGGCTTGGGTTGCTAAATCCACCGTACTTTCGATGACAAAATTGCCCTCTCGGGCCAGGTCTGCTCCTAGCAAGTCCTCCAGCTCAAAAAAAACCTGCCCATAGAAATAGGGCGCGAGGGTGCTTTGTAACTCTTCCACCGCCGCCGGATTGAGCTCGATGCGCGATCGCCGGGCCCGCTGCGCCTCTTCCGAGGTAATCATGCCAAGGGCTGCCATGCGGTTGATGACTCGGTTGCGCAGCTCAACCGCCGTATCGTAGCTTTGCACGGGGTTGAAGCTGTTGGGCGCTGGCAAGATGCCCACTAAGGTTGCGGCTTCCGAAATCGTCAACTCTTGGGCTGGTTTGGCAAAGTAAAACTGGGAGGCATCCTCAAATCCTGATAGACCGCTGCCTAGATAGACCCGGTTGAGGTACATCAACATCAGGTCATCTTTGCTGTAAACCAGCTCCAGTTTCAGCGATACAACCGCTTCTCGGATCTTCCGCCCTAGGGAATCATCGGTGCCAACATAGCTGCGAAAAACGCTGCGGGCAAGCTGTTGGGTAATGCTACTGCCGCCCTCCCGCAGTTCACCACCGCTAACGTTTACCCACAGAGCGCGAATGGTGCCTATAGGATCGACGCCCAAGTGCCAATAAAACCGCGAATCCTCTGACGCCATCACCGCATTGGGCAAATGGGGCGAATAGTCTGACAGCCGCCGTAACTCACGATGGGCCTGGCTGCGGGGTTGGCGGAGTGGCGTACGTCCATCCTGGGAATAGACAATAACCGGGCCGTCTACGGATCCGGGGAAAGGGCGCACATTGAACTTTTGCCACTCTAGACCAATCCACAGGGCTACTAAGGCAGACACCCCAGTCATGCCATAGATCCCGTAGCGCAAGGCGGTGATGTACCAAGGTGGCGGGTTTTGAAAATCTACCTGCACCGCCGAGGCCAGCTCTGGCGGCCCGAGGGTGAAGCGATCGCCATGGTAAAGCGTAGCCCGTTCAATCCGGCGGCGGCCGATATAAGTACCGTTGGTCGATCGCTCATCTTTGGCCACAAAGGCTGCATGGGGCCTGCGGCTATCGCGAGACAGGGTCAAATGGGTTTGGCTGACGACGGGGTTACGCACCACAATGTCACAGCCCTTAGAACTGCGGCCCAAAATGTAGCGATCGCCAATCAACGGGTAGATATTGACTTCATCTGTCTCTAAGTTATGCACCCGCAGTTTGGGCACCCGCGCTTTGGGATCTACCGCCAGCTTGGAAAAATCGATACGCGCATGTACCGTCTGCACCAGATTGGTAATCGTTCCCAAAAGAGTTTTAGATGGCGTTGGGGGTTTTTGGGGAGAAGTCATGCGTCAATATCGCGCTCGGCATAGAGAGAAATCAGAACAGGAGTCTACGATTCCGCATAGTCCGCGCGGGTAATCTGAGACAAGGGCTGACAAGCCACGCCCTGGGAAAGCCGATGGCAAGGATCCTGCTCGATAGGGTATCAGTTCTGATGATAGTCTACTCACTCCTAGAAGTTCCCTCGGCAAACCTAGGACTGAGTAGCCACTGTCAAACAAAGTTCAGGAAAACCCCTGAGGGATAGGTCTTCCATCGTTCGTTACAACTAGATAGCGAGTTGTGCTTGCCAGCTTCAATTCACAGGGTTCTACCAGACTGATCCATCCCTTTTCCGCGTCTGTTAGGAGACATGTGAATGCTATCTAGTCAGAATTTGTCCCATGGGGCGATCGCCGCTCCGTTTTCCGTTGAATCCAGCAGCTTCGATCCGCTACAACCCGATCGCCCTCCAGTTCATGAACCAGCGATCGCCTCATCAAGCCCTCGCGTCCTAGGGGTGCGCACCAGCCAAACCATGCATCGCATCGTCGGTACCGGGAGAAGCGATCGCTTGGTTGCTCCCAGTCGAGATACCCTCATCCATGCTCAAGATGGTCATGATCGTGTTTTTGGCCGCCAAGGCAATGATCTTCTCAATGGCGGGGGCGATCATGATGTGCTCAACGGAGGAGCCGGCAACGATCGCCTGAATGGAGACAACGGTAACGATCGGCTCCTCGGCGGTGCGGGCAAT
>DATNRH010000312.1 GCA_036703605.1 Candidatus Obscuribacterales bacterium
AATGGGCCCGTTGGTGTCAAAGCCCTCAATCGACGGCAAAAAGGGCGGACGACAGACTTCAAAGAGGTAGTGTTGGCGAAAAACGTTGCCAATGCGCTCGGTATCCGGCAGGCTTTGAAACAACTGAGAGGTTTCATCCGGCGGGTTAACCAAATGCACCAGGCAGCGATCGCTGCCAATGGCATCCATAACCTGGGTAATGGTTTGGGACAGCACCAAGCGTAGATCCAAACTTTGGCGAGTTTGATTGGTGATGTAGTTCACCACCTGCTCCCGTCGCGCCTGTTTTTGGATGGTTTCGTAGAGCTGCGCTTGGTAAATAGCCACCTCAAGCTGCTGGGCAATGGTTTGAATCAGATCCAGATCAGCAGAGCTTAACGGCGTACTGCAAGGGCCCAGAGCCGCAATAAACCCAAGAGCATTAGCCTGTCCCTTCACCGGCACCAGCAAATTTACCGGCTGCCCCAGTACATCCCATCGCGGTAGATGGGGCGATCGCATTTGAATAAACGGACGACTCAACAGCCCTTGTCCATGGGATGGGGACGTTGTGAGCCCCGCCGCAAATTCCCCTTTACGCACCAACGTAGCCGCACTGCCAAAGCGAGCCAGGGAATAGTAGCCCACCAGGGATGGATGCTCGGATGGCTGGGTTTGGCAAACCACTTGAATCCGCTGAATATCTTTGAAGTACCAGAAAAATAAGCAGGACTCGACCCCCAACAAGTCGGAGATTTCATCGACAGCCGTTTGCAGCACCACATTCAGCTCTAGAGAGCCGCGAATGCGATCGAGAATACGACGCAAGGATTGACTTTGCTGCGCGGAGGGAGAAGAGCCAGACACCAAAATATTCTTAAGCTGGTGGAGAAATAAAAGCACGGTCGTCAGCAGCACAGATGCTCAGAACAGGGGTGAACGGAATCGATGGGGTTGTATCGGCCAGATAGAGGGAGCCAGTCTCATCTGACGGCTCCATGGATCAAGCAAGCCGAAGAAAAGCAAACCACCGGGGGAGGCGATTCTACCCAATCCAGCATCAGAGAAGGGGGCTCACTGTTAAAGGTCCTGGGATGACACGGTAGATCAACACCTCAGGGATCCCCAATACCACTAGGGCGAGAGCAATGGATTGTTACAGGCGAATGAAAGATTTGGGCAGCTTGGTTGTCTTGTGCCAGACCCTTGCCTGGCGTCAATGCACTGGGCCTGTCCTTCGAAATGAATACGGACTGTTCACACGATTTGCGCTCCCCCCAAACCATGATCCCTACCACCGGGCCAATTGTTGGGGGACTTCTATTGCAGATTGACTGCTCCACACCCTGAAGCGTTGCCGATACACGTTTTGATCTTGAAGCTATATCTCAAGGCGGCAGACCACCGACTTGAGCTAGCCATAACTTGAAGACAGCACCTTGGAAAGCATCCCGACGATGTGGTCCTCACCCTCTTTCCCCAAAGAAAGAAGCATTGATGTCCGCCGTTTCTTCCCTCGATAGAAGAAGCAGGGGGTGAGAAACATACCTTGTAACCGTGGTATGCACTCACAACTTCGATGTATTCAACGTACAAGACTGATGGTATCAACCTACACGTGATTAAGATCACTCTCAACACTGTACCAAGATCACTTCAGTCATCCAGTCTAGATCACTACAAAATCATGATTTGATCACGCCATTTTAGCTAGAGGATCACCGGTGAGTTCACTGAGACATCACAGCACCTTCATGCAATACCTACGATACTAATGAGTATGAAGCCCCCAAAGCAATCAGGATACTCAGATCATGCATACCCAACCTCAGCTGCACTTTACGTCCCTCGAACAAATTATTCAGCGCATTTTTGAAACTCGCTGTATCACGCGTCTCGATC
>DATNRH010000313.1 GCA_036703605.1 Candidatus Obscuribacterales bacterium
TATCTGCACTCCCAGGCTGTAATTCACAAGAACATTTCACCCGAGAATGTTCTAGTCGGCTCGGCTGGCAATGTGGTTATCTCCGGCTTCTCCCTGTCCAAGGTTAGCCCTGGGGACCAGGAGCGGGAGTTCGAAACCGGCGAGGTTGAATATTGTGGTATGTTCCCCGCTCTTTGACCTCCAGCACCCGAGATTCTGATGAACAAACCTTATGGCTCGCCATACGATGTTTGGGGGTTGGGTATTGTAACCTACATCCTCCTCTGTGGACACCCTCCCTTCCAGAACCCTAACACCATGGCCCTGAAGGTGTGTTCCACAAAGCTTACTCTCTAGGGGCAAGTGAGACAGGGTAAGTTTGAGTTTGGCGATGAATTCGCTCCGGTCTCGCAGGAGGCCAAGGACTTCATTCAGAGCTGCCTGCAGGTGGATCCTACCCAGCGCCCTAAGGCGAAGGATTTGGCTGGTAAGTTTGGCACCCTAGACAAAGCCCCCCGCCCACCCTCTAAGCATTAGGCCATGCCTGGCTCAGTAGCTCTAGTGCCGCTGCCCTGCCGAACTTTTCGGGCACGCTAAACGCTTGGATCGCCTCCCTCACTGTCAATTAAATCGCTGCTTCATCGGCTTGCTCGTATGGTGGCGTGTTGTTTCAGACTGCCGAAGCCCAGGGGCAACAAAATCATAGTTTATGCCGCATTTTCTTAGAAGCGGTTGTCCGTCACGGGCTTAGGGGGGCCAGGGTCGGGTGAGCCCTCAGGAAGGGGCTCGACAAGAGTCAAAACGACGTCTGGGTGTGAACAAAGTGGGGGTAGGCAGATAGATCAAGAGAGGGGAAGGAGGGCACCTTTGTGGACAGGCATCAACAGCATCTGGCCGTCGAACTTCAGGATTCCACGAGTGCGGGCAGCCTTCAAGGAGCCGACCTTTGGTATCAGTTTTTTTCCATGGAAGCTGCAACTGCAACAGTATCCAAGTGGCAATGAAAAGACTCCCCAAACGCCATCCTTTCCCTCTCTAACGTACCAGGGACTCGAAGAGCTGTTCACACTTGGGGTCGTTGAAGATCTGCTCAA
>DATNRH010000314.1 GCA_036703605.1 Candidatus Obscuribacterales bacterium
GACAATGAACCGATTCAGTCGAAGGGGGAGCGTCCATGGATGTTGAACAATAACGTCGAAGCCTCGCAATCTCAGTCGATAGGTTGAAAGACCTAGACTTCCCAGGTGCTAGCTCAATCTGGGAAGCCTAAGTTCTTTGATTCATGATCCAGTAGGTCTATAACTCTCACAGGAGTTTAGCTAGGCGAAACCCCTCCATTTATCTACATATCGGGGGGAAGAATGACTTGGTCGATCACGTGGACAACACCGTTACTAGCTTCGATATCGGCCATGACCACCGAGGCATTGTTCACCATCACACCAGCTTCGCTCACATCCACCATGATCGAACGACCTTCGGCTGTGGTGACAGCACCAGATTCTAAATCCGTTGACATCACGTTGCCAGGCACCACGTGGTAAGTAAGGATGCTCACCAGGATATCCTTGTTTTCGGGTAGGAGTAAAGCTTCTAGCGTGCCGGGGGGCAGCGCAGCGAAGGCTTCATCCGTTGGGGCAAACACGGTGAAAGGCCCTTCTCCCTGTAGGGTGCTCACCAAATCGGCTGCTTCTAGAGCCGCCGTTAAGGTTTGAAAGGATTCACTAGATGCAGCAATGTCCACGATGGTGGGGCCACCAACCATAGGATCAGACATGTCGTCCATCATGGGTTCAGACATATCATCCATCATGGGTTCAGACATGTCGTCCATCATGGGCTCAGACATATCCATCATAGATTCAGCCGTTTCATAGGCAATGCCAGACATGGATGTCTCGGTCACTGTAGGTGCAGTGGTGTTTGCCAAGGTGGGTAGTGCGATCGCCACTCCCACGGCACTCGCTCCAGCAATCATCAGGGACTTTAGTAATGCCATAGTAACGTTCCTCGTTCAACTAAACTGCGTCTACTTCAACAGCAAAAAAATGTCTGTTGCCGTGAATACAAGATAGAGACTCTATCTGTGAGAAAAATCGAACTTTAGGCTGATTTCTCCCAATTATCGGCAAAAACACTTAGAAATTGGCTGTTTTTGACCGTAATAGCACATTGACATTTACCCAGCTATGGAGCATTGCCAATGCACAGATACAGATCTCTACAAGCAAGCACCTTCGCAGAAACCATCACAAATAGTTACGAAGCAACTCACCAATTGGATTGCATGGTAAGAAAAATGTGGGACTAGGGAATGGGCTGGTTGAGTTCTCGGCGCAGTTGTTCAGCGGTGGGCAATGTGCCTTGGAGATCTTCGGGTAGGGCGTCACTGAGCTGGTAGGTAGACACGCCGATGGGTTTGTTGAGCCCCTGAAGGGCATATTCAACAACGGTTTTGTCCTTCGATTTGCAGAGAATAATGCCGATGGTGGGTGCATCTCGGGGCGATCGCAACTGGTGATCCACGGCGGACACATAGAAGTTCATCTTGCCGGAAAATTCTGGCTCAAATTCCCCCATCTTCAGATCAATCACCACATAGCAATAGAGTTGTACA
>DATNRH010000315.1 GCA_036703605.1 Candidatus Obscuribacterales bacterium
GTTATCGGTTGGGATAGCGGTCAATCCTGAACAGCCTTCTAGTGGTTCGCGACCATCCTTTGCGTTGGTGTCCATCTGGGAGCAGCTCTCAGGACATCAAGTATCCCAAGAACATCGAGCAGCCCAGGGAGATGGATAACACCACAGGTTCGGAGACGACTTCGATAGACCTGTGGTGTTGCCTGAGGTTGACTATTCACAACGACTCCTGATGGTCATAGGGTGGCTCACGCATGGTGGCAGGAAGGCCTAGGATGGCTGGGGGTTGATGAGGTCAAGCTAGCGGTCAATCTCGACGGGCGATCGCCCTTGGACTATAGCAGTACCTAAACCAGCCCTGCCCATCCCTAGGACTTCGCTTCATTGCGGGCTTGCCACGCTAGATCAAGGAGCTTCACCCAGCGCTTATGCACCTGTTTGGTGGTACATTTCAGGGTCTGAGCGATCGCTTGATCCGGGGTCTTGAGCTGTTTTAGGCGTAAGAGATGCTGCTGATCGGGGGTGAGCGTATCGACGAACGCATCCCAGTTTTGCTGCGCCATGCCAAGGTTTTGATCCAAATCTGCACCCAGCCATTGGTGGACGAGCTGCCAGCGGTGGGAGCGGGCAAACTTTTCGACGTGATACTTAAACCGCTGTTGTAGATAGTCCCGCTGACGGGGAGAGAGTTGCAGCACCTCATCAATTTCGGGGGCGGAGAGGTCTTGCAGTTTGAGGACTAGGTAGTCCACACATTCCGACTGCCCTTGGGATTCTAGGTATTCCACCAATTCTGCAATGATGCGATCGCGGAGGACAGAGTCCGACGGGTCGGTCGTTTCCGCCACCATCTGTTCCCGCACCTGCTGCACCACCGGAGAGCGGCTGTAGGCTTCGGCTTCTTCACTACGACCCGATTCGATGGCAGCTTCCATATCCACGGAGGTTTCCAGCGGCTGGCGGTTGGCAAAGCCCTGGGCCCGCAACACCACCAATTGCTGATTCCGCCGTCCTGGTAAGTTAATGCGGCGCTTGGCATATTGTTCGGTAAACGCCATGTATTCCGCTAGTTCAATGCGAGTACGGGGGCTGTACTCAGCAGAGAGCTGGTTTTCGCGGCGGAAGGCCTTGAGCACCTCGATGTAGAAATTCTGTAGAAAGTCTTCAATGAGCGTGTAGCGACCCTGGAAACCCATATGGGTGCGAGCGGGGGCAATGTGCCGATAAACCATCGCGCTCAGGTGGCTATGGAGTTCTACTCGGCCTCGGCGAGATCCGAGCTTGTGGTAGGCCAAGCACTTTTGAATGCGATGGCGGGCGAGGGTGAGTTGCCACGATCGCACCTGTCCAGACTGTTGAATGCGATCGCTTTTGTCACAGATACGTTCAACTTCCACAGCAATGCGTTGCGCCACATCTCGCAAGCTTTTGGAAACTCCTCCGGTTTCTGCTTGAAGTTCGTGAATGAGGAGTTGTACAAACTCTGCGTGATTGCGATCTACGGGGGCGGCACTGGGGGCAGATGAGGTAGCGTCAGGGGCAAGTTGGCGATCGCGGGTAGACTGAACGGGTGCGGGCGAGGGAGAGGTAGAAGAACCGTCAGAGTTAGGCGGTAGAGAAGCACGAAATTCGGTAGATTTAACGTTCATGGCTTAACCTTTTGGTGATGCACAAAGAGCAGGACAGAGGTCTATCCCTCTCTTCAATGACAGAAGCAGTTGAAGGTCGATTGACTATATCCTGACTGTATCGATTCAGACCTCATCCTAGGGAGCAGCATGTGGCACTCTTTGAGAGAGAACGACCTATGCATAATGACCTGTCCCTACTGAAGTAGGGATAGTAAGCCATTGAACCCAGGTGAGAGCAACGATTGGGGGGCTGTTTGGAGCCACATAATCACCTCTAGTTAAAACCTGATGGGGACGATTTTTCTGTAGGACAATCAAAGAACTGGTCAGGGTTTGCGGATTCCCAGCCCTCTGAGGTGAAGCCAGCTTGAATTCATCCATGGCTGAAGCATGGGATACAGCGATAGGTGGCTCGGGAGCATGGATCGTGGTCTATCCTTTGCCCGCGTCCTAGACTATCGGTGAGCTCCACCTCCGCCATTACGTCACATCTGAAACCCAGCTAGCCGCAGCCTCCCACCCTAGCCCTTTGCGAACCACCGTCGGTTCATCGGTTAGGTCTAAGACGGTGGAGACCTTGTAGCTCATATCACCGCCATCATCAATGATGATGTCTACTAACCGATCGAGATGGTCAAAGAGTTCGGCCTGAGAAAGGATGCGATCGTCTGAACTGAACGCACTGAGTGCAGATGTAGATACCACGGGATTGTCGAGCGCCGCGATCAGTGCCTGGCAAATCGAGTTATTGGGCACTCGAATC
>DATNRH010000316.1 GCA_036703605.1 Candidatus Obscuribacterales bacterium
GCCCAACTCCCAGCAAGGCCAGCCCAGCCCCGATCCAAAAGATTCGCCCCACTGATCGCCCTAGCAGCCAAAACAGGATGGGAATTCCCAACATATACAGGCTGGTAATAAAGGCGCTGCGGTTGACCGTGGTGTAGATGAGACCGATTGCTTGGGTAGTATAGCCGCCCACGCTCCATAGCCCTAGCTCCAGCCCAACGCCGATTAAGCGGCGATCGCGCTTCAAAAAGGGCAGAAAACACAGGGCAGCGATGCCAAACCGCACTAGGGTGACTAAACTGGGCGGCACATCGGCGATCGCTCCTTGTACCACCACAAAGGAGGTGCCCCACAGCAGCGTTCCTCCAATCAATGCCAAAAGCCCCAGCAGGCGTAATCTGGGGCTAACGGATACGTGTATGGGTGTGGTCAACGTCTTGTCTCAGGTTTTCGTGAAGGACAATCCCGACAAAACAGCAAAACCTTTAACACCCCTGCACGGGGAGGATTGTGTCGGCTTACCAACCCCAAACCGACGGCAGCGGTAGGCTAGGGCTAGCTGAGACCTCGGAGGATGCTGCTGGATCCAAGCGGGTTTCCGCACAAAACGATGCGGTGTTAAAGCCACCAAATCGCTTCACGGTGCTGGTGCGAAAGCGTAAGTTGGGGTTGGCAAACCAAAAGCGTTCGACCGAACTCATGGTCTCGTACTCGGTGATCAGAATCAGCCCATCGGCGTCATCCACCTGATAGCGTCCGACCACCGGCACAATTTCCGCATAGCCGCGCTCGCGCAACATCTTGCCCTGGCTAGGATCCTCGGCATCGGGCACAATGGCAAATCCCGTATTCCCTTCATGGTTTTCGCCTTCTTTATCCCAGGCCATGGAACCATGCCACTGCACCGCTGCGCCACCAATGGCTAGGGCTGGGTCAATATCATGCATCTCGCAGATAGCAATGACCTTGGCATCATCGGCAGCCAAAGCCTCTGCCTGAATTTCTAGTTCTCCCAGTTCGGTGCGTCGAAAGGGCAGGTGGTGGGTGGTGCGCTGCGATCGCCACTGTCCCGCACTCATCCGAAAGAAATCCATTACGTCTCGCATGAACCACCGCTCCTTCGATCAACAATACTGGCTGAATCACTTGTCCATGATCCAGGGTAGCAGTTCCAGTCCAGTGGGTTAAAGCCCTAGGACGATGATCTTGAGCTCATAGGCACGCGACCTAAAATCCCGATGAACGGGTAAAGGTGCGGGCTTGCCAACGGTTGAGATGGGACTCGGCTAAGTTGGCTAGGCTGCGAAGACCGGCCATATCTCGCTGAAGCTGTTCAATGGTGGCTTGGTGTTGACGAGATTCCTGGGCGATCGCTGCATAGTCCCGCTGGCGGAGGAGACACTCGCTGGTTTTTTCTTGAATCTGGTCTTGTAAACTTTGCAAATGCTGATTGAGGCGGGCGATCGCTTGATTTTGGCGCTCCACCGTATGCTGGGCCTGCAGGTGTTCGGCCTGCTGCCGCTCTAATAGATGCTGAAGCTGAACGATTTGACTGCGGGCATCCGCTAGAGTCTGTTGGTGCTGTTCCACAGTGGCTTGCAGTACATCCCGTGCGGCGGCGATCGCCTCCTGCTGTTGCACCTGCTGCGTTAACTCTGCCAGAGCTTGTTCTTGTTGCTTGACTGTGGCTTGGAGCTGATCCCGTTCCTTGGTGACGGCCTGCTGTTGCTGCAGCCGCTGGGTGAGCTGCCCGATCTGCTCTTGCATTTCGACGATTTGATAGTCTTTCGCCGTGAGCTTGGCTTGATGAGCATTGACCTCTGCGCCATAGGTTTGGCATTTGGATTGATAGTCCCCAAGTTGCTGGTGTAGCTGGGCAACCAAAGCTTGCTGCTGCTGAAGTGTTTCCTGGGCTGTAGAGGTTGCCGACTGTTGCTCTGCTAAGGCTTGTTCCAACTCCTGAACTCGATGGCTCAGATGAGAGGATGCCAATGACGACACCTCTGTATCTGTTGATACAGGCTTGGAGGTGGATGATACAGAAGCAACTGGAGCCATGACTTGGCCATGATCGTCTCCTATGCCTTCTGATACGTTGTCCGAGTTTTTCGGTACCTCTTCCGATACCGCAGAGGGCTGAGCCACAGGAGGCTGCGATCGCGAGTTTTGATTGAGTGCTGGCGTCGATGTCCCGGTTGATCCCCGACGATTAGGATTAGATTTACCTCGCTTCCGTCGTGACATAGCGCGACCTCCAAACTCCAAAACATACCTATTGTGTCTAGGATAGCGGTCAGGATTGCGAATCTGGCAGAGACCTTAGCATTTAGTTAGCATCAGTCTCATGGGTCTAGCGATCGCTCCGCCATCATTCCAGACATGACTCTAATAATCTTTGAAGAAAAGCATCCTCCGGAAATTTTATACTTTCTTAAGAATTCACAGTGCCTTAGTTTTAACTCTCCAGATCGCCAATTTTTAGAGATATTTTAGAGACATTACTTAATATTTGATTCATGAAGAATTGGTTTTTTCAGGGGAGATGATCGTCTATTCTGTTGTGGACAACACAGACACGGGCATCTATGCCATTAAGAAATCAGTCGAATTCACGACAAGTCTTAACAACTTGTAAAGAACAAACACCCTGTAGGGGTGTATAAAGAAGTCTAGAGGGTTACGAAAAGTGGATACGCACCAATCGGAACAATGCTTTCAGGGAGTCACACCGATCTCTCATGAATGCTAAAGTTTTTCTCAGATTTCACAAGATGTGACAGAAGATGATGCCTCACCGGGTCAGACTAATTAGACCATCGGGGTTAATCCAGAAGAAACGCTTGTGTCTGAGGTTAGATGAGTGCACAGCTTAATCTTTTTTATCCTTCTA
>DATNRH010000317.1 GCA_036703605.1 Candidatus Obscuribacterales bacterium
TACCGTTCGATTGGCATCGTAGTAAGCTTTGTAGGGATCTGAGAAATGGTCGAAGGGTCTGGGCAATGAGGAAGGGGCATACTGTTGGTCCTGCGCAAGCCCTAGCCTGCTCTCGCTCTCTGGATCGTCTTGGTGGCCAACCCAGTTGGTATCGGCCTCATGTGCCACCTCACGTTTAGTACGGCCTAGCACCTGCTGCAACCTGCGAACTTGCTCCGACACTTCTAGGACATGATAGCAAGCAAACGCAGTAAATACTGATAGTGCCAGACCCACCCCCACTGAGCTTAGTCAGCAAACTGGGTTACCTATTTGCCTCATTTGCTCAGTAGATGTCAGTGTGATAGAGAGAAAGCGCTTTTCAAAGAATTCAAAGGTAGCATAGGCAAGGGCAGTAGTGAGAGAGAGGATGATGATGGTCCTTGGTACAGCGCTTTGGGGGAGGTACTCAGCCCCGACGATCACGATGGGCCAGTGCCAAAGATACATAGAGTATGAACTACAGTTGTTAATCGCTAGAGGTTACATATTTCCCAGTTTGCGTAGCAGAGGATGAGATAAAAAGGTGTGCAGGGGTGAGTTGGGCTTCAATTCCAGCGCAACTAGCAACAGTACGGTTGACAAGGCACTAGAGGGTAAAAAAACCGCCTTGAAATACCTTGCAGTGCCCACATTGACAGCAGCATCAGAGGCAAAGAGGGCTATAGCATAGCCAATACCGGAGAGGACCGCAATTATCGTCTGCAAGAGTAAGAGGAGGGCAATAGACGGCATCAGACCGTATTACAAGAGTATTTAGCAATTAGGTAGTCCGACTGGAATTATCGTCTTTCCGAGAGTCGGAAATAGGTAGTCAAAGAGCGCAAACATCGTCTTAACGAGCAAAAAGAGGGCAATATAGGTTACTCACCTAGGACGGACAACATCGTTGTTTGAGGGAGAAAAAGAAGGAAGTGGAAGAGGGGAGGGGGCTGTACCGCGATAGTGGGAGAGAGGGCACTAGGAGTGATGCGAGAGTGCATCACCAAGGGAGCAAGAACCGCGCCCCAGAGTAGCTGGTTGGCCCTGGATGCCGTACCCAGATAGGAGGTCATAATGTCTGAGTATTGGTCCAGGTCTAGGCCTACCTGTGGCTGCTGTCCAATGCGAATACACCAGAGACGTTGTCGCTAGCAGGCATATCGAAAGAGTCAATCTGGTCACGTAATAAGACTGACGAGGGCCTTCTGCAGCAGCCTTTCCGCCTGCTAGCCAATGCAAAAGAGCCAGACTGGTTGGCCAGGCCAGGTAGAACTGTTCCTGCTCGCTAAGGTAAGTGTGGTACCTCGATGCTAAGCGACCAGTAGTGTTGCACC
>DATNRH010000318.1 GCA_036703605.1 Candidatus Obscuribacterales bacterium
TCCGACATTCCCAGCGATTTGCCTCGGGTCTATGCTGATCCGGAGCGGGTGGAACAGGTGCTCATGAATTTGCTCGACAATGCGATTAAGTACACACCGGTGTCCGGTCGCATTCGCCTGACCATTTTGCATCGCACCACCCAAAAGGTGCAGGTGAGTATCTGTGATGATGGCCCTGGCATTCCTGAAGAAAATTGCGATCGCATCTTTGAAGATCGATTTCGCCTAGAACGGGATGAAAGCAAGGATGGCTATGGTATCGGCCTCTCCCTCTGCCAGCGGGTCATTCGGGCGCACTATGGGCAAATCTGGGTTGATTCTGTTCCCAGCCAGGGCAGTTGCTTCCACTTCACCCTGCCGGTCTACCGTTCCTAGGGATGGGGTAAGCCATGTCTACGGGATTAGACAAGCCATCTCTCCGCCGATCGCTCCTGGCCCATCGTCAAGCTATGACGGTGCACGACTGGCAGCAGGCCAGCGATCGCCTCTGTGCCCATCTCCAAGCTAGTGCTCAACTGCAGCAGGCCAGGACGGTGTTTGCCTACTTCAGCATTCGCCAAGAGCCCGACCTACGTCCACTGTTCACTGCTTGCCCGCAGATTCGTTGGGGAATGCCGCGTTGCCAGGGGCGATCGCTGATCTGGCACCATATCGATCCCGATGATCCCAGCCATTGGCAAGCAGGGGCCTACGGTATTCCAGAACCACGATCCCAGCGCCCCACCCTTGGTCCCCAGGGGGTTGATCTGATGCTGATCCCCGCCGTGGCCTGCGATCGCCGCGGCTATCGACTGGGCTATGGTGGTGGCTTCTACGATCGCCTCTTTAGCCAGCCAGTTTGGCAAGCGATCCCCACCATGGGTATTGTGTTTCACCACGGTTACCTACCCCAGCTTCCTACTGATCCCTGGGATCGACCGCTGCAGGCGGTTTGCACAGATCAGGCGCTCTACTCAGTTGACTAACGCTGTCCCATCTGTATCCGCCATAAACCAGCATAGACTTGGTTCTTGGTTAGCAGGTCGTCGTGCAACCCCTGCTCGATTAAGCGCCCCTGTTCCATCACATAAATACAGTCCGCGTTGCGAATAGTAGACAGGCGGTGGGCGATGGCGATGGTGGTACGGTTTTGGGTAATCCGATCTAGAGATCGCTGAATCGCCGCTTCGGTTTCGTTATCTACCGCTGATGTGGCTTCATCCAAGATTAAAATCGGTGGATTTTTCAACACCGCGCGGGCGATCGCCAATCGCTGTCGCTGACCGCCCGATAATTTCTGCCCCCGTTCCCCTACCACGGTGGCGTATCCCTGGGGGAGCTGTTGAATAAACTCGTGGGCCTCAGCGATCGCGGCGGCGGCAATCACATCAGCATCCGTCGCCTCGGGACTGCCATAGCGAATATTGTCCGCTACGCTGCCGTGGAACAGGAAAACATCCTGGCTGACCAAGCCAATCGCCCGCCGCAGATCCTGGAGCTGGATATCTCGCAGCTCCGTTCCATCCAGGGTGATGCTGCCCGAATCAATATCGTAGAACCGCAGCAGTAGTTTCACGAGGGTACTTTTGCCGGAACCCGTAGACCCCACAATGGCAATGGTTTTACCCGCCGGGATATGCAGGGAGAGCTGGTTCAAGATCGGCGGGCGATCGGGATAGGCGAAGCTCACTTGGTCAAACACCACCTCCCCTTGAATGGTGGCTAGGGGACGAGCTAGGGTGCCCGACGGGATAGCCATGGGGGTATCTAGTAAGTTCATCACCCGCGTGGTGGAGGCCATGGCTCGCTGGTATTGATCCAAGGTTTCTCCTAAGCGGGTGAGCGGCCAAAGCAGGCGCTGGGTGAGAAAGACAAGGACGCTGTAGGTACCCACGGATAACGTGCCTGCCGCTGCCGCCAAGCCACCGTAGAGCAAGGTGGCGGTAAACCCTACCAAAATGATCAGGCGGATCAACGGCACAAAGGCAGCACTAAAGGCGATCGCCCGCCGATTACTCTGTCGATAGGCCTCACTTTCTAGGGTAACTCGCTCAATTTCGTAGGCTTCGGTGGTAAAGCTCTTAATAGTCGTGATGCCACTCAGGTTGTTCGATAGCCGACTGTTGAGAACACTCACCTTTTCACGCACCTCGCTGTAGAGGGGCGCTAGACGTTTTTGGAAGACAATCGATCCCCACAAAATGAACGGCATGGGCAGCATCGCCATCCAAGCCACACCCGGTGCCAAGATGAAAAACGCCGCTCCAATAACTACGACTGTAGTGGCTACCTGCAGGAGATCATTGGCCCCCCGATCGAGAAATCGCTCAAGCTGGTTCACGTCATCATTCAAGATGGCCATGAGTTCTCCGGTGTTGCGGCTCTCAAAGTAGGCCAGCTCTAGATCCTGAAGGTGACGGTAGGCATCAATACGCAGATCATGCTGAATGGTTTGAGCTAAGTTGCGCCAGAGGCGATCGTAGGCATATTCAAAGGCCGACTCTAAGCCCCAAATCACCAGGGTTAATCCTGATAACACCAGCAATTGCCCAAGAATACTGCGCACCCCAAAGGAGGCGATGAGGGACTGCTCCTGCTCCACCACCACATCCACGGCGATCCCAATCAGCGCCGGGGGTGCAAGGTCAAACAGCTTGTTGAGTACCGAGCAGGTCACCGACCACCATACCTGCTGCCGATAGGCTTTACCGTAGGTGAGCAGTCGTTTTAGGGGATGGGCTGGTTGAGCAGCCAAGGTAGATGAGCGAGAGGGTAGACGATATTTTTGGGAAAGGGATGGCTGCTTCATGGTGAGTAGGCTAGGATGGGTGCGCGATCGCCTGGGTTTTAGCCACGCTTCGAGCCTTGCCATTGTATCGCGATCGCCCCAGACCATCGGCGGCATCTCTCCTGCCCACGCCACGGTGGGATATTTGAGGTTCTGAGCCCCCTCGATCACCCTACTTTTCCATCTTGGGCACTAAGATCTAACTCATAAGAAATTCTAATCACGAGTAAATACGTAGCTTTTCTCCCATGCCATCACAGGGGGTAAGACCCATCATGCGGGAGTTTCAGGGATTTTGTACGTAGGTTTGCGTAGCCACTCTGCCGCTTCACGAGGTAGATTCCGTAATTTTTTTGAGAAAAAGATGATTTTGGTGATTACACCGAGAGTAAATTCACTTATAATGGGGTTAATGATGATGGTAGATGTTCACACGACCCGGTGGTTCGCCTCCGGGTTTTTTTTGTCAATTTGGCGATCGCTTTCGGGGCACTTCTCTCCGCAATTTCCCGGAGTCGCGATCTAGACCCCCTCATCAACAAAACAGACAACCGTAGAATCATGAATCTTGGATCTTGCTCAGGAACTGGGCTTCATTCAATGAAGCTAACTTGCCGGGTTTCGACTCTGCTCAACCCTCTTCTCATAGGGACTGGAGCACAGAGCGATGTTGACATGCTGACCAATCGTTACGTCCTCCTACTTGGGACAAACTAAGGGATAGTTTTGGGCAGCTCCCGCACTCCATTCCCACACCGACCCCGGATAGTTTTGAGCGGTATACCCCAACTGCACCAGCACGGTGGTCATCCAAGCCGAGCGAATGCCGCCGGTGCAGTACGTAATAATACGGTGCTGACGCGTAATTCCATGCTGGGCAAGGCGATCGCCTATCTCTGCCGCAGATCGTAAGTACCCTTGCGGAGTTAAGCAATTCCGGAAATCAACGTGTAAGGCCCTTGGCAGATGGCCACCTCGGCTTTCTCCATGGAGCATGGCACCGTGATACTCAGCAGTTGTACGGACATCGATCACTACCCAAGGGCGATCGCTTTCCGTCTGGGTGATCAGATGGCGTAGGGTTTCTCGATCGATCGTCCAAGTGGGAATACGTATGATCGACCAGCTTGGCCTGCAGGACGGCGGTGTTTGGGGAATCGGTTGTGATGGCAGCGCGGCCCAACCCCCATCGACCCAGCAAGCTGCAGGATGGCCAAGCGATCGCAACATCCAAACAATCCGTCCTTCCTGCCCCCAGCCATGGTGGGCATCACCCACTACTACGACCGGAGCATCGTTAATCCCTAAGCGCTGAACTAGGCTGGTGAGTTGGGCATCTTGGTTCAGCAAACAACCTCGCTGACTGGGTTCGTTGTCCGTAAACCACTGCCATTGAATGCGTTGAACCTTAGAGAAACGAGGTGTCCAGGTTTTGCCCCTGGCATCCAGCAACGTTGCGCCCTCATGCAGATAGGCGTAGGCCGTCTCCCAGTTCACAATCCAGGGATAGGTATCTTCGGGTGGGGCTGGGTCACGTCCAGCCATAAAACCAGCCATAAAAAAGAACGGTAGAGCTATCCATACTCTACCGTTCTCAGACTATGATCCCCGTTGGGATATCAGTTCGTGGTCGGGGCTGGTTATCCGCCCTCGCCACTTACTATGACGTCTCTAGTCGGCGGACTGAGGCAACAGCTCACGCTGCTGTTCTGACGATGAGACGCGCACTTGCCCATCGTCATCCACATCAACAACTGCCGTGTCGCCTTCTTTGACCCGACCCGACAGAATTTCTTCCGCCAAGCTGTCTTCTAGAAGCCGCATGATGGCACGACGCAATGGACGAGCACCATAGCTTGGGTTGTAGCCTTCATCAATCAACCGATCCTTGAATCGCTCGGTTACCTCTAAGTGGATGCCTTTTTCCTGGAGACGGACAAAGACTTCCTTGAGAAGAATCGTCGCAATGTCCTTCACCTCATCTTTGGTGAGCTGACGGAAGACGATGATTTCATCCAAACGGTTGAGGAACTCAGGCTTGAAGGAGCCCTTCAGTTCTTCTTGAACCAGGTTGCGAATCCGAGCATATTGAGCTTCCTCAGCACTTTCTTCGGAGAACTCAAAGCCTAGACCGCCGCCGCCTTTCTCAATGACCCGCGACCCAATGTTCGAGGTCATGATGATCAGGGTGTTCTTGAAGTCTACGGTGCGTCCCTTGGCATCGGTCAGGCGACCATCTTCCAAGATTTGCAACAGCATGTTGAAGACATCTGGGTGAGCCTTCTCAATTTCATCGAAGAGCACCACCGTGTAAGGACGGCGACGCACAGCCTCGGTTAACTGACCGCCTTCGTTGTAGCCGACATAGCCCGGCGGAGAACCGATCAGCTTCGAGACGGTGTGCCGCTCCATGAATTCCGACATGTCTAGGCGAATCATGGCTTCTTCAGATCCGAAGAAGTAGGCTGCCAAGGACTTGGTCAACTCCGTCTTCCCAACCCCGGTGGGTCCAGAGAAGATGAAGCTTGCAATGGGGCGGTTGGGGTTTTTCAGACCCACACGAGACCGTCGGATGGCGCGCGATACGGCTTTCACCGCTTCGTCTTGACCAATCAAGCGGGTGTGGAGGGTATCTTCCATGTGCAGGAGTTTTTCCGACTCCGACTCGGTGAGTTTGTTCACCGGCACTCCCGTCCACGAAGCCACGATGTGAGCAATATCTTCTTCCGTGACTACGGGAGAAGCATCGCTATTGTCGTTGGCCGATTC
>DATNRH010000319.1 GCA_036703605.1 Candidatus Obscuribacterales bacterium
GGAAAAAGGGTTTAAACCCTTGTGCAGCAAGCGATTCGCTAGGGTCAACGAAATAATGCGGTTTTCAAGGTTCGGCAGACCCTAGCGAAAAAGCTAGCTCTTGAGCAATAGTAGCTAAATAATCTGCTATTGCCAACCAAAATGAATCATTTCTCAATATTTTGGCGATTCACGTGCTGAAGAATGTCGCGCAGAACACCGCTTTTGCCATGGCAGTTGAGCAGTACAACGTCTCCTTTAAGGGCTCCTGAGGCTTGTAGCCTATAGATGGCATGGGTTAAAGGGTGGCTCATGTAGTCGGCAATGATGACGATCACGTTGCAGCGGCTCAGTTTTTTCTTGAGCTTGCTTTTGCGGATACTAGCTTCCCGCAGCGGTGGAATCGTGACCCAATGCTTGAGCCCATAATGGGTGGTGAGTTCTTTGATCACGCTCCGCCGGGTGGTGGGGTGGCCACCCACAAGCCCCAAGACGATCAGCGATAAATCTGGGGTCGAGGTTTCTGCGGCGGGGTCGGGTGCTGTCCATGGCACCAGGGTCGGGAGCTGTGGTGCAGGGTTGTTGTAGAGGTAGGCCATGAGTTCTTGCAGCTGCTGTTCGAGTTCCCACACATGCAGTTGCAGGTCATCGCGTTCGTCTTCGGCCTGTTTTTTGAGCGCTGCTAGACTGCGTAGTTCTAGATTGGCTAGACGTTGATGGTCTGCTGCCTTTTGCTGCATAAGGTTTTGCTCGGCTTGTAGGGTAGAGAGGTGTTTCATGAGTCGTTGCTTGTCTCGGCGATCTTTGCCCGACCAGCCATCAAGCCAAGGTTTAAGCTTTGCCTGCAATGCAAGATTGCCTTGTCTAAGCCAGTTGAGGATGCGTTTTAGCATGGGTTTACTCCAGGGGTTTGACCCAAACAGAGGCGTTTTCGGCTAACCGATCTAGGGCGGCAAAAATGGTTTGATAGTTTACAAACAGCGCTTGCCCGGCTTTGCAGTTTAGATACCTGCACCGGATGGCGATCTGTACCCAGGTTTGCATTTCTGCCGCCACCGCTGGGGCATCAAGGTGAAAAGAGAAAAGAGAAAAGGGAAAACCGAAAAGGAACGAGAAAAACGTTCATCCTGCTGTTTGCGGGCTATACCTTTCGTTCTTCGTTCTTCGTTCTTCCCTCTTTCCCATCACGCCGTCGCTCGCCAAACCGTCTCCTGGTCTCCCTGCCGCCGCTGGGCTGCTGCGGTAGCGTTTTCCATCAGGTGGTCGAGGGCTAGATAGATACAGCGATAGCGGTCAGAAAGGTCTTGGCCTGTGTTGGCGGTTAGGCACCCGGCCCCGATAGCCGCTTCGAGCCAAAGCTGCATGTCGGCTGCGGCCAGTTGAGCCTCACTGAGGTGGCCCATC
>DATNRH010000320.1 GCA_036703605.1 Candidatus Obscuribacterales bacterium
AGAGTTACCTCAACACTGGTCAAACCTCTGTCGCTTGTGACCGGAATAAATACTTCACCCAAGGGGTTACTCAGAGTATTGGCCTTGGGTTAGGGGAAGGGCTGTGGAAACGATTCGGGTTTTGTCGACAGACCAAGGCAGCGTGATGGCAAGTTTTGCCTATCTTTACCGCTTGCCTGCGGCAACTATCAATGTGATAGCAGAGCTAGACTGTCTGACAGGGGCGCAGAGCTTCCTACTAAGAAAGCGACGTGGCAGTGGACTGATTTGTTGCCCCACCCATGCAAGCCCTCAAAAACACCCAAAATCTCCGTACCAGGTAGTTGAAGGTAGATGAACCCACACCCTGGGCCAGGATTTCTGTGTTTGCAACTCCTCCGTTTCCGCCAAGGGTTGTCACTCGGACTAGAAGTGTCAAATGGTAGGCTGAGGGCAATAGCAGGGATCGGAAGCTGACGCTTGCGACGGAAACAAATGCGGTACCTTTGAGCATTGCCAAGAATTCCACAAGGTAGGGGGCCTGCAGAGGGGGCGATACTGGGCATTAGATGGAACGAGCCCTCCCCGAAAAGAACTTACGATAGTCGGTAAACTCGAAGATCGGAGCCCCGGGGGCTGTAGCATAGATGGCAAGTTGTACTGTATCGCCTACATTGAAGCCAGTCACACCGTTCACATAGGTGATTGGAACCCGGACTGAGTTAATGGCTCCACAGCCATCGCCGGAAGTCGAGTCGGCTATAAGGTGAGGTTTGCGGGTTGATGTTAGGGTTAATGATAGGTTGACGACAGAGGGTCACGGCTCCGCTCTGTTTGAGGAAGTTAGATCCGGGTCAGGTTAGATTAGGTCAGGGTCATATCTCGTATTGACTAAACTAGCTAATGAGACGAAATGGGCGATGTGAGTTTGGGTAAGGGTGAGTTCATACAAGTATCTACTGTGGCTACAGTGGTGCCAGCTATTGCGAGGCGCCACTTGGACTCACAGACTGAGTTGTCCTGTATGTCCGTTTCAACGACAAACTAGGGTTAGCGGACGATAGCTATTCGGATACCTCATTGCTGACACGGTCGTAGATCTGTCTCTGGGCAAGGAGGACCGGGGTACCTCCGAGCTGGGAAACCT
>DATNRH010000321.1 GCA_036703605.1 Candidatus Obscuribacterales bacterium
GGCTATCTGGAGGCGTTTCACCATCTCTGCGAGATTGATGAGTGGCAACGAGCGCTGAGCCTGATGCTGCACGAGCTAGAAACCCCTGCCCAAGCTCAGTTGCACTACCAGCTCAAGCTGTGGGGCTATCTGCCCGAACAAATGGAACTGTATGAGGCGCTAGTTGACCATGTAGAGCCCTTGTGGCAGGGGCGCTTGCTGCAATTTTTGGGGGCAGTACACCAAGCCCAGGGCAACTATGGACAGGCGCAGGACTACTGCGATCGCAGCCTGGCTATCTTTCAAACCGTCGGCGACTCCGTGGATCGAGGCATGGTGCTGAGCCACCTAGGTGAACTTCGCTATGCGCTGGGCGACTATGACGCCGCCATTGACTACCAGCAGCAGTGGCTGGCCATTGCTCGTGAAGCTGGGCTACGCGGTGGCGAAGGCATCGCCCTGGGTAGCTTAGGCAACATTTACGAATCCCAGGGTAACTACGCCACTGCCCTGGAGTACCACCGCCAGCACCTAGCCCTGGCCCGCGCCGAGGCCGACCTAGAGCTAGAGGGGGCCGCTCTGGGCAATGTGGGAAGCTGTTACCATGCCCTCGGCCAATACGACCAAGCCAAAACCTATCACCAGCAACACCTGACCCTGGCTCAGCAAATTGGCCATCGACAAGGGGAGAGTAACGCCCTGGCGGGGTTGGGCAGCGCCTGCTACAGCCTGGGGCAGTATGATCAAGCCCTGACCTATTTTGACCAGCAGCGGCAACTAGCGCGAGACATTGGCGATTGCATGGGCGAAGGCAACGCCCTCGGCGGTCTGGGCAATGTGTGCTTTGCCAAAGGCGATATTGAGCAGGCCTTAACTTACCACCGGCAGCACCTAGCAATCGCCCAACGATTGGGCCATGCCCAGAGCACCCTCCACGTCCTGGGCAACCTGGGTAATGGCCATAGCGCTATCGGCCAGTATCCCCAGGCAGCGGACTGCTACCGGCAACAGTTGGCGATCGCTGAGGCGATTGGCGATCGCCTGGGAGCTAGTTTGGCCTATGGTAATTTGGGCGTAGTGGCCCACGCTCTGGGCAACTACACCGAGGCATTTGAGGCGTTGCAGCAGCAGTTAGCGATCCTGCGAGAGCTGGGCCACTCGTCCCGCGAAGGGCAAGCCCTGAGCAACCTAGGCAACATCTACAGCGCTGTGGGCAACAATTCCCAGGCGATTCAGTGCTATGAGAAGGCGATCGCGATCGCGCAACAGGTGGGCGATCGCCAAGGAGAGGCCAATGCTCTGGGCTATCTGGGCAATCTCCATCTTGCCCTGGGGCAGTTCAACTTGGCGCTGGAGCACTACCAAAAGCACTTGGACTTAGCCAGAAATCTGGGCGATCGCCCCGGTGAGGCCCGTGCCCTGCAAGGATTGGGCAACACCTATCAGCAGCTGGGCGACTGTGATCTAGCCCTGGAGTATCACGAGCAAAATTTGGCGTTGGTTAGGGCGATGGGCGATATCGCTGGGGAAGGGGCGGCCTTTGGGAGCATCGGCAATGTGTACGATGAGATGCACGACTACGCTAAGGCGGCGACCTACCATCAGCAAGATCTAGACATCGCCCGTCAGATCGGCGAAAAGCGGGCCGAGGAGGCCGCCCTGGTGAACCTAGCCAATGCTGAAAGTGAGCTGGGCCAATATGAGCAAGCCGTGAAGCACTACGGGCTGGCGCTGGGGTTAGCACGGCAAATCGGCGATCGCTGGGGCGAAGGGCTGACCCTGGCAAACCTGGGTGAAACCCTGACTAAACTGGGGCGCTACGATGACGCCTTAGCCCACCTGGAAGCCGGAATCGACATTCTGCAAGAGCAAGGGGCGCGATCGCTAGAGGCCTCGGCTTACAAATATTTGGGGCTGCTACACCAGATGATAGGCAATGAAGAACAGGCGCTGGTGGCGTTTGAGAGGGCGATCGCCCTGGCCACTGAGCTAGGTTTACCTTGGGTAAAGGAGTGCCGGGAGTGGGAGAGTGATGAGGCGTAGAAGCGGAGCGGATCCCAGAGAATTTGGGCGGCGGACAAGATAAGATTGAGGCAAGCCCTAATGTCTTTCTGCTTCGCTCAGCTTTGGGTGGTCAGTATATGGGCTGCCGTAATGCCGGGGCCCAGTAGATTCTCAACGGGTTTGCCTTCGAAAAACTCGCTGAACAAGTACAACGGCGCGCTGACAAACCCCAACCCGTTGAGAATCATCGCTTTCAGCACTTGCCCTGGGCGGCGTTCCTTTGCAATTGCCATGCTGCCAGATTTTGACCCCTTTGCGCGGGGGAATGGCAGCGTTCGCTCCTTTGTTCTCAATCTCGTCATAGCAGTGGCGATGGTCATAAGCACCATCGGTGGACACCTGCTCAATGTCACCCTCAATCTGCTCCAGGATAGCTTGAAGCACTTCGCCATCCGCTAGGTCATTCGTGGTCACGACCATCGCTACAATCTCGCCTGTGGCTTCATCAACACCCAAGTGCAACTTGCGCCAGGTGCGCCGTTTGCTCACCCCATGCTGACGAGTTTTCCACTCCCCTTCCCCATAGACTTTCACCCCCGTCGAATCCACCACCACATGACGAGCACCTTGCTTAGGCATGATCGGTAAGGCAATAGACAGGTTTCCCATGCGACGAGACAGCGTGCTGTGGTCTGGCACCGGTAGATCGATGCCCATCAACTCAAATATCGATGCGAGAAATCCCTGGCACTGTCGTCCAGCTAACCCATAGATGATTTTGACGCTCGCCATGGTCAGAATCGCTAGGTCGCTATAGAGGATAGAGGCACCGGGTTTGCCACTCAAATCCTCCACGACCCACTGCTCCAAGACCGATGGGTCGATCCAGAAGGTGAGGCTTCCTCTCTGCTTCAATCCAGCGTTATACTCAGAC
>DATNRH010000322.1 GCA_036703605.1 Candidatus Obscuribacterales bacterium
CCTCTGCTCCCTTGACCTAGGTCTAAGACATAGTCAGGTGGGGAGTTTGGCTGGGGCGGCACATCTGTTAAACGATAACGCAGGTGTCCTAAGATGAGCTCAATGAGAACGGAAATCTCATGTAGAACAAAAGGGTAAAAGCTCATTTGATTTTGATTTTCAGTACGAATACAAACTGTGAAAGCATGGCCTATCGATCCTTTAGCCTTTAGAAGCTTTAAGCTAGAGGTGTCAGAAAAGTTACCACAGGGATAACTGGCTTGTGGCAGCCAAGCGTCCATAGCGACGTTGCTTTTTGATCCTTCGATGTCGGCTCTTCCTATCATTGCGAAGCAGAATTCGCCAAGTGTTGGATTGTTCACCCACTAACAGGGAACGTGAGCTGGGTTTAGACCGTCGTGAGACAGGTTAGTTTTACCCTACTGATGATTGACACACACGCGCGTCACCGTCAAAGTAATCCCACGTAGTACGAGAGGAACTGTGGGTTCACATAATTGGTATTTGCAGTTGGCTGAACAGCCAATGCTGCGAAGCTACCATGTGTAGGATTATGGCTGAACGCCTCTAAGTCAGAATCCATGCTTGCCGAACGGTGATACTTACTGGCCCTCCTATATTTAGGCGGTTGAGGATAGGGGTCCGCCCCTTGAATCGTACCTTGGGAGTTGAGGCGGTGTGGTGGGGTGACTCATTCCCCCGGCCACTGCCATTCACTCTGAATCGTAATTCCAAATATTCGGGAGGGATTAAATCCTTTGCAGACGACTTAAATACAGAACGGGGTATTGTAAGGAGCAGAGTAGCCTTGTTGCTACGATCTTCTGAGATTAAGCCCTTTGTTCTTCAGATTTGGACCACACACACACACAGGGACCGTGCCCCCGGGCACGGGCTTCCCCCTGGCTGTCCATCAAGTTGAGGTTATCCCCATCCAGCGCGCTCCCCCCCTCCACGCACGTTGCCCAGGGGTACCCCAAAACCCTCAACTTACGACACTTGGTGAAAAAAGGAAATCAAAAAAAGGAAGACCAGGCGCAGGTGGAAGCCTGCACATCACTCCAAGTCAAGGGTGTGCCCTGTAGTCATGCCAGCCACACCCACCACAGGCAGGCATGCACGCCCACCACAGGCATGCACGCCCACAGGCACGCCCACCACACCACAGGCACGCCCACCACAGGCACGCCCACCACAGGCCATCACAGGCTCTCCCCCACTGCAGGCACTACCACCACTTGGGGGTACGCTGACTGCAGGCACACCCACTTGCATGGCTCATGCCCATCACACCACGCCCCACTGGGTAAGGCAGATGGTGGACAGAGCCCCACACCCCCTGCATGCCCCCCCTGCATGCCCTGGGCATGCCAGTGTGAGAGTTCCCTTGATGCATTCTGTGCTCCCCTTGCTGGCTGCTGGCTCCCAGGGCGGCGCGCTCACGCGCGCCCCACACCCATGGGGGTTGGCATGCAGGGGGGGCTTGAAAATGACAAGGCAGTCAAGTCAAGGGTACCCCTGTTTCCAGGCCCTGCACGCACCAAAAGGAGAATTTTGGGGCACCCTTACATGCTGTGGGGACGGGAGGGGGCTTGTTGCACGCGTCATGCCCGGGGGCACGACTTGTTTTTTACTGCAG
>DATNRH010000323.1 GCA_036703605.1 Candidatus Obscuribacterales bacterium
AATACACTCACGTTCTCTGGCGACATTGCCATTGGGACCGCCCCCAACATCTTTAAGGCAGATGTCAATGGCATCTATCTTGGCGATGCAGTTTTCGCCAATGCACCATTTAGTGTCACCGCAGGCGGCGTCCTTTCCGCCACAGGAGCCATAATCTCAGGCACCATCGATGCCCTTAGTGGTACAATTGGCGGATGGACAATCAATGCTGATAATCTAGCAGCTGCAAATAACGACATAGTACTTGATCCCTCAGGCCGTCTCACGGTCGGGGGCACTTACGGACAGCAGGTCACGCTCGACTCTGCAACTGGTACGGCCAATGCTACGTGGGACAAGATCGCTGCGTTTGATGGCGTCTGGCTGGCCTCTGAGGGCGATGATGCTGGTATCCCGAACCTTGGTACAGCTGGTGCGACGCTGAGCGCCACGAACACCGGACTCGTGCGAATTGAAGGCCCCGCCATTTGGTTCCCTGGCTCTGCGGGCAATAATGCTAGCACTTCGGTGAATGTCAACATGACAGGGGTGACAGCATTTAACGTCAAGGTACGCGTAGACCTACTTGCTTCTTCGGGATCTTCCACTGCCATCATCGGCGATTCGTACGGTGGGGGCACGAATACGGGTTGGGGTATACGCTACAACGGCACACTTAATCAGTTTGGGTTATGGTTCTACGATGGAGTGTCTGCTCGTATAACAAACCTAGTCCTCGGGAGTGAAATTGCATCGAATGGCCCCCTATGGCTCGGTTATGAACTCAGCACCAGTGGGGGCGATACTCGTGTTGATGGATACTACTCGTACGACAATGTTAATTGGACGGCCCTCGGCGGCCAGACTTGGGTCGGCAATGCTTTCCTTCCTAACCCAGGTAACAATAAACTAATTATCGGTCGCCCACCAGACTTTGATGGTAGTGGGCAGTTTAAGGGCCAGGTCTACGAAGCGACCGTTCGCACTGGTTCTTCCACTCTTGGTCAGGGCAACATATTCTTTGCTCTTTCCGGGAAAGATATTTCTACCACAGAACCATCTGCCACTTCTTTTACTGCAACCAGTGGCCACACGCTTAACATCAGTCGCTCTGCCTCCGGCCCAGTAACCACCATTGTTCCATCTGGCGTTGTTTATCTCAACCCAGCTGATGGAGTTGGATCACTTTCGGTAGTAGCTAACGATGTATTCGATTTGGCAGCAGATGAAGATTTTGTTATTGGCTTTGTTGGTACAATCGGTAACCAGAACGCTTCGTTCCCACGATTCGCCGGTTGGAACTCGGGCACGAATGCAATCCATATCTACAAGAATCCGACAGGCAACCCTAACCGGATGACGCTAGAGTACAAGATTTCCGGGGTCGGACAGTACGTCGGACCAACCGAGATTCCACCACCGCATGAGCCGGTCGTATTCCTTGGGCGCTTGAATCGGGTAACTGGTCTTCTATACACTGACGTTTTCACTCTGTCCGGCAATCACTATGTGGGTTCCACTGTGACTGCTACGGCGGGGGCGATAGACTCGACCTTCTATAATTTTAACATAAATATAGGAACACTTGGATCAGCGATTGGTGCTTTGTGGAATAAGGGTATTGGCGTCGCCCCATCTGATGCCGAGATAGCCGAGATTGCTAACTTCCTTCTCCGTGACACAGTCGTCCCCCCGGCATCTAAGAGTGCCTCCATCCGTATCGGTGGCACAGGAGAGTTCAACCAAAGAGCAGACACCATCTACCTTGGCGATAATCAGTTCTCAATCGGTAAGGATAACTTCCGATATGACGGAGCTGC
>DATNRH010000324.1 GCA_036703605.1 Candidatus Obscuribacterales bacterium
AAGAGGTGGCGATATTAATCCGAAAGGTATCGATAATGCTAGGTGTGACGTAGGGCATAATCACTTGGGTGAGCACTTGCAAACGCCGACCGCCCAGGGTATAGGTCGCTTCCAAAAGATCCTTCGGTACAAATTTCACAGCGTCCATGATCATCAGAACGTTGTAGAACAGCGTCCCTAGAAAAATCAGGGCGATTTTAGGTGCCTCGTCAAGTCCCAAATAAATAATCAGCAGTGGGGTAAACGCAGGGGCTGGCATATACCGCAGGATGCCGATGATCGGTTCAAATAGAGCCGCTATGCTAGCAAAGGTACCCATCAGGATCCCCAGCGGCACAGAGACGATCGCTGCCAGAAGAAATCCACAGGACACGCGAAATACACTAGCCCAAGTATCTTGTAGCAAAAAACCTCGTTCCCACAATCCCATAAAAGCGCGAACCACATCTGCGGGAGATGGCAGGAAGGCGGCATTCATACCCGGCAGGCTAGCAACAATCCACCAGCCTGTAAAGGGGATAATGATCGACAGGGTAAACAATACCCAATTTAGGGATCGGGGGATATCTTCAGCAATTCCCCAAAAAACCGTAGGCTTGAGTCCCTGGGTGCGGGGAGTATCGGTCAGGTCAGAAGAGGTGGATGTCATAGTTTCTCGGGAGACCTTGAGAACAATGGGGGGCGATCGCCTACATCTAAGCGATCGCCATGGGAACAACAACCCAATCCTTAGCTATTGCTGGCGGCATAGGCCTGCACGAAACGATCATCGAGAACTGCGTCTAGATCGGGAACCTTATCTTCGGTGATAAACCCAACACTGGTCATAAAGTCTGCCATGCGCTGGGCGGCGAAGGGCATATGTTTCATGTCTTCACCAGGGCTAAAGGCTTCTAGATTATCTTCTAGGGTAAACATCCTAGTCCCATCGGTAAACAGTTGGAATTCATCGAGGGACACATCAGCCCGTTGGGCCATAATTTCCTGGGCGCGATCGGGATTTTCGTCCATGAAGGCTAAGACATCAAACCACGTGTTGACCAGTGCCTGCACTTGATCGGGGCGTTCATCAATCATGACTTGACTGACGACTAACAAATCGGGAATAGCTCCAGGGTAGTCTTGAGAACTCAACAGTTCCTTACTTCCTTCAAGCTGCAGTGCTGTCAGCCAGTACGGTGGCCAGGCGGCAACGGCATCAAGCTGTCCTGCGGCGAATGCTGCTGTGGCTTCGCCCGTTTCTAACCCGCGAATATTCACATCGCTGCGAGACATACCGGCTTCCTCTAGGGCAAGGGTAAGAAGGAAATCGCCCACGACCCCTTCTTCTAGTCCTACATTCCTGCCAGCGAGATCCTGAATTGTAGTGATCTCTTCTGTCACAATCACTTTGTCATTACCGGCAGAGTTGTCGTTGACCAGCACGACTACTTCTCCGTTGACAGCATCAGCGGCAAAGGAAATGGTGTCATTAAGCGTCTGGCAGTTGGCGTCAAGTTGACCGACAGCAAAGGCTTCCATGGATTCAAGATAGCCATCAAACCAGCGTAGTTCGACGTTTGCGCCATTGGCAGCGAAGAGACCTTCCTCTTCGGCGATCGCCCAAGGCCACCAGCCGGCCCAGTTGCTATAACCCAGCACCAAGGGCGCACTCGTCGCATCCGAGCTACTCGGAGCATCTGGGGTTGGAGTCTCAGTGGAGGGATTGCAGCCAATCGCCGCCGTAAGACTGAGACAAAAAACGAGAAGTAATGATACAAACTTAGGAATTCTCATAGGTTTGGGCTCAATGGAGATGGAACAATGGTGGTGAAATCATTCGAGCACAAGGAGCAAGGAAAGAAAGACCCCGTTTCTATGCCCTTGCCTCTGCAAGCTTGCGTAACTCCGATTCCCTCTCATCAACGGGTTAGGAGGACTCCTGAGAGACTCTTGCTCCCCAACCGCTAGCCTATGT
>DATNRH010000325.1 GCA_036703605.1 Candidatus Obscuribacterales bacterium
AACTTATTCAGCTTTTCGACAATGTGGATCGGGAGACGCACCGTTCGCGAATCATTGGCGATGGTGCGGGTAATGCCTTGGCGAATCCACCAATAGGCATAGGTTGAAAACTTATAGCCTTTATCGGGATCAAATTTCTCAGTAGCCCGATTCAGCCCCAGTGCGCCTTCTTGAATCAGATCTAAGAAGGGAACACCTCGGTTGAGGTAGCGTTTGGCGATGGAAACCACCAACCGTAGATTGGAGCGCACCATCTGCCGTTTTGCCGATCGCCCAAGGGCAAGCTGATGCTCTAGCTGGGCTTCTGTGAGCTGAACGGCGGCGGCCAGTTGAGCCTGGGTAGGTGGGGTGCCTTGCTCGTCGGTCAAGCGATCGCGCCACTCGTCCATATCCACCAAAAACCGCACCCGTTGAGCCAAGGTCACTTCTTCCTCGGGCTTGAGCAAGGGATAACGCGCCATTTCTTTAAAGAAAGCCCCGACCGCATCGTCACTGGCAGTTTTACTATAGTTCAGGAGCGATCGCGTTCCCTCTGGCTTATCTAAGATGACCTCAGTGTCATCCATGGCAGGTTCCTGATCCCCATTAGCATCATCGTTTTCATCCGATGCGACTTGGCCAAGCCAGTGCTGTGGCGACTCATCTACTGGAGATGAATCGGAGGGCGGGGATAAAGATGGGTTGGTATCTGCCTCCGCACCTTCCGTCAGCCAGATACCGTCGTGATAGTTAGACGTTGCCTTCATGGGATATGAGTAAGAAGTAAACGATGGAGAAACCGGGATGAATAGATGAAACGAATAGAGAGATGTAGACTCTCGAACGTGACATGGTTAACAAGAAAACGCTGAGACGATGGAACGCACCGTTGCCTACATGTATCGAATTCCATCAAGGGTTGCAGCACAGTACGATACGGTTCGCAGGTTCACAGGGAGTCAATAGTGTGGAGTTGATTGAGGTGGAGCCAACAGTTCAAAATCCTCCCCTTGATAGGTTAACAACGTTGATCAGCAGCCCCGACGCCAGATAGAGCGTTCATACCATCCACAAGAACAACGTTGAACGGCGAGTAAGCCCGTGTCGTCATGCATAAAAGGATGACTGATCATAGGCTAGTAAAGCACCGTTAAATGTTGAATCATGCTCTTTTGAAGCATCTTAAAATCAAGAACTAGGGTGAATCAATCTAAAGGTGATCTTAAGATTGAAATTTAGTCAGGCTGCTCCGCTGATTGATAGGTTCATCCTTGGTCTAAGTTGCACGATAAAGCTGTTCAACTTGATGGGAAAAAGCTAGTCTACTTAGAATCAATAGACCACTTACGTTGAATCTACTATATCAATTTGAAATGTCAACTTGGAGTGAGAGCAAGTCCTCTTTTCTGAATGGCGTTAAAAACGAGAGAGAAAGAGTCCTATAAAGTATCACCAGTCATCATGCATCTCATGGATAGATGACATCAGGGGGCAGCCTAAGGGCTGAAACCCATGGTTCTCATTCAAGGGTTTGAAAACCTCCGCGTTTTTTTCATCCGCCCGAGGTCGGGAATGATTGAAGTATGACGAAGGGTCTTGATAGATGTTCAGAGTATAATGTAAGGAGATGTCGAAAGCCATCTCACCAATGATTCACAGGACTTTATGGAAGCCATCTCAGCACGGCGATGCATAGCGATGTTGTGGTTTGTTGGTGTAGGGCAACGCGGATATCACACAGCTCGTAAGTCATACCCACGAGGTTATGTGCCGCCATGGAAACATCTTGATGAAAAACAGATTTCTCCTAGGAAGATGGCTGATCATCGTTTATTTTGATGAGAACAAAGAATGGGTTTGCTCAAGCCGCTCGAACACCACTTCAAGGGATAGATCACCGATCTACGTAACGGCATAGGATCACTATCATCAAACATTTTCTGGGTAGATGTACCAGTCTTTGAAGAGCTTTAACGTTAAGATTTATGCTCATTTTTGGCAGGACACTTAACTCAAAAAACTTGGTTTCTAAAGGCTCCAATGTCAAGCTCAGTTGCGATCGCTGGACATTGTCCGCTCATTAACCTATAAATTTTTTTAGTCCCTGAAATGTTACCCATGAACATAGTTGAATGCTGAGACTAGTTCTTAATGATTTGCAATGACGACTCGTAGGTTTGGCGATTAAAATGTATAACGAAATATTAAAAAATATTTCGCCCGCCAAGTATTCATGGATGGAGGAGCCTATCCAGTCCTATCTATCCAGTCCTACAAGGATCTTACGGATATCCCCCGATGGTTTTTGTAGTGATAGGGAGTTATAATCGCCAATCTTCTTGTCTGTCATGGGGTTTAGTTGACACCCGCTAGCTACTTATTTTTTCTAGATCACTTTTTGAATTCTTGGAAAGCGTTAAGACTATGGTTTCTTCGCTTCATCATCCATCGATTGCACTAATTTCAGTTCACGGCGATCCGTCCGTGGATATTGGTCGAGAGGAGGCAGGTGGACAAAATGTTTATGTTCGCCAGGTTGGTGAGGCCTTGGCGCGTTTGGAGTGGGACGTGTCGATGTTTACTCGACAGACCCATACCGATCAGCCTCAGGTGGTTGAACATCTACCCAACTGTCGCACGGTTCGCCTAACGGCGGGGCCAGAAGACTTTGTGCCCCGAGATGACATCTTCGGCTACTTGCCAGCGTTTGTGCAAGAGTTCTTGCAATACCAGCGATCAACCGGTCAAGTTTTTCCGTTGATTCACACCAACTATTGGCTTTCCTCTTGGGTGGGAATGCAGCTCAAACAGCATCAAGCAGTGCAGCAGGTGCATACCTATCATTCTGTAGGGGCTGTGAAATATCAATCCATGGATGCGGTGCCAGCGATCGCCACGACTCGCCTGGAGGTGGAACAGCGCTGTCTGGAGACAGCGGAGCGGGTTGTGGCTACCAGTCCCCAAGAGCGGGATCATTTACGATCGCTGGTATCGTCCTACGGGCGAATTGATGTGATTCCCTGCGGCACTGACATTGAGCGTTTTGGCCATGTGAGTATGGCAACGGCACGGCAGAGCTTGGGGATCGCTGCCGATGCCAAGGTCGTGCTTTATGTAGGGCGTTTTGACCCACGTAAGGGGATTGAAACCGTCGTGCGGGCGGTGGGCCAGTCACACCTTCGCCAGGATGAACGCCTGCAGCTGATCATCGGTGGCGGCAGCCGTCCAGGGCATAGTGATGGACGGGAGCGCGATCGCATTGAGGGGCTGGTAGCAGACCTTGGATTGCAGGGGCAGACCTGGTTTCCTGGACGCATTTCGGATGAAGATCTGACGTTATACTATGCGGCGGCGGATGTTTGTGTGGTGCCGAGCCACTACGAACCCTTTGGCCTCGTTGCTATTGAGGCTATGGCTAGCAATACCCCAGTGGTCGTTAGCGATGTGGGAGGCTTGCAGTATACGGTGGTGCCTGGTGAAACAGGGCTCTTGGCTCCAGTGCGGGATGCGGAGGCCTTTGCCCAAGCCATTGATCGAATTCTCAGCCAGCCGGACTGGCGGGATCAGCTGGGACGGGCGGCCCGCAATCGCGTGGTGGATTACTTTAGCTGGGATGGAGTCGCCATCCAGCTTGACCGGCTCTATCGCAAACTGCTGTTGGGGGCAGATGCCCGCCACCTTAATCAGGTTGGAGCCTAGGTGACGGCGGCGGTCATCTTGGCGGGGGGGCAGAGTACCCGCATGGGTCGGGATAAGGCGCTGATATCGGTGGAAGGTCAGTCATTATTGACGCGCACCTGTGCCGTTGTCCAGGATTTGGGGCTACCGATCTATGTGGTCACGCCTTGGAGCGATCGCTACCGAGATCAGGTGCCCCCTGACTGTCGGTTCATTCCCGAGGCAGGCGCTCAGGGGCCGCTAGTAGCTCTTGGGCAAGCTTGGCGATCGCTCCCCGAAGAGCATGACTGGGTGTTGCTGCTAGCCTGCGATCTACCTTGTCTGACCGCGGCGGTTCTCCGTCCCCCCGTTGCCCAGCTTCCCGATCGACAGCCCAACCAGGGAGTCGCTTGGCTACCCCGGAGTGGCGATCGCTGGGAGCCGCTCTGTGGTTTTTATCATCGGGCCGGTCAACCCGCCTTGGAGGCCTATATTGCCCAAGGTGGCCGTTCGTTTCAAGGATGGTTGACCACGGTGATCGTGCAAGAGTTACGCCTCAGCGATCGCACCATTTTGTTTAACTGCAATAGCCCGGAGGATCTGGCGAACCGTCCCCAAGGATAAGCGGTGCGCCCCCTGTCACCGGAGCAGCACCCATAACCGGGATAGCACCCGAATCAACAACTTGGGATGCCTGGGCCGCTCGCACAAAGGCTGTCAACAGAGCTGACTGGTGCGGATCATCAGGGTGCGACATTTCTGGGTGCCATTGAACAGCGATCGCCCAAGGATGGGTGTCATGTTCCATAGCTTCGGTGAGGCCGTCCACGGCCCTGCCCGTGACCGTCCATCCGGGTACCGGTGCATCAACGGCTTGATGATGCCACGACACAACAGAAATAGTCTCTGCACCCATCAGCGCCGCTAGCCGACTGCGAGGATCGAGATACACCGGATGCTCAACAGGGCGGGCTTGTTCCGTACGATGCAGCGTTTGAGTGCCAAACACATCAGGAACATGAGGCACAAGGGTCTGCGCACCGCTAACTAAACTGAGAAGCTGTAACCCTCGGCAAATGCCGAGAATGGGCTTCGGTTGCTGCAGGGCAAGCTGGGCTAAGTGCATCTCAAAGCGATCGCGCTCTGGATCCACCCGGTAGATGGTGGGATGGTCTGAACCGCCATAGCGTTGGGGGTCAATATCGCCGCCCCCCGTGAGCACCAGCCCATCAATCAACGACAAGAGGCGATCGCACTGTTGTTCTCCTGGTGGTAGCAAAATGGGCACAGCTCCTGCCCGGCGAAGGGCATCCAGGTAGTTAGCAAATA
>DATNRH010000326.1 GCA_036703605.1 Candidatus Obscuribacterales bacterium
CACAAAGATTTACCGTCCAGACTGGGATGATCCAATGGACGGCGCAGGCCCAAGCGGGCTAACCCTGGCTGCATCCAATGTCGATATCTATCGAATGCCGTTCCGCTGGTATGGCGCAGGCCCAATCAAGTATGAAGTTGCTGGCGGCGGTACCAATTCTGACACAGTAACAGTCCACGTCTTTGAGGCGCCAGATGGTGAGCCTATATTCTCAGATCCAAACCTACCCATCCGGTTAGAGATTAGCAACAACGGCACGGGCCGTGATATTAACGCAGAGGTGTACGGTAGACAGTTTAGTGTATTGGGTAAATACGAGCCCAATCGGAGACCGACAGGCGCTTACAGATTATCTCAATCAGTCGGAACCACGTTCGTTCCCTTAGTTAGCTTTAGACAGAAAGTAGACTACGCCTCAGTTTCCGTTAAGTCGGGCAGCTTTAAAACTCTGACGGCAAATGCCGATATTATTTTGCAAGTCAGGATCGGCGGGGAGCTTACCGGGGCGACTTACACTGCACTAGCATCTCAGAACGTACCAGCCACAGAGACCGCCCTAGAGTTTGACATTGACGCGACAGCTATTACCGGGGGCCAAGCAATCTATGTTGACTTGGGCGACGGCGGGCAGGGCGTTAATACATCGGGCGACGGGGTTAACTTGTCTGAGGTTGATCTACCGGTATTCCAAAACATCACACTATGCGCCAGAGCAATTAGCGGCACGGCCACAGTAACGTCTGTATTCTCAGCCCGAGAGGAGTGGTAGTGGCGCAACACCCAAGCGTTGAACGCGCAAACAAGTATTGCCGTGACGTTGTTGGTGGGTCGATACCTGCCTGCAAATGGATTCGTCTAGCCTGCCAGCGCCACCTTGACGACCTAGCCAAGTCTAAGCGCTCTGAGGTTTACCCGTATTACTTCGATCACCAGGCTGCCGAGCGGGCCTGTAAGTTTATCCAGGCATTCCCGCACACTAAAGGCAAGTGGGCGGCTAAGGGCGACAGCCTAATCCTTGAGCCGTGGCAGCTATTCTTTATCTGCTCGCTGTTTGGCTGGAAACGCACCAAGGATAAGATGCGGCGTTTTCGTCGGGCTGAACTATGGGTGCCACGAAAGAACGGCAAGTCAATACTGGCGGCGGGTATCGGCCTGTACATGCTGGCTGCTGATGGCGAGTATGGGGCAGAGGTTTACTCAGGCGCGACCACAGAGAAGCAGGCTTGGGAGGTATTTAGGCCCGCTAAGATCATGGCTAACCGTGTCGGGGACTTCAAATCCTACTTTGGCGTAGAGGTTAACGCCTCAAACATATCAATTCTGGAGAACGGCAGCCGGTTTGAGCCGGTTATTGGTAAGCCAGGGGACGGTTCAAGCCCGCATTGTGCAATCATTGATGAGTACCACGAGCACCAAACAGACGAATTACTGGACACAATGGAGACCGGCATGGGTGCGCGGGAGCAGCCTTTGCTGCTTATGATCACCACTGCCGGGGATAATCTGGCCGGTCCATGCTACCAAATGCAGCTTGACGCCCAGAAAATGCTTGAGGGGATCTATGAAGACGACCAAACCCTAGCCTTAATCTACACGGTTGACGCTGACGACGACTGGACAAGCATTGATACCATCCGAAAGGCCAACCCGAACTATGGCGTGTCGGTCAATGATGATTTCTTGGAGGCTAAGCTAGCCGAGGCAAAGAACAACAGCCGCAAGCAGTCCACATTCCAGACCAAGCACCTCAACATTTGGGTAGGCTCCCGAGAGGCATACTTCAACGTGCAGCGGTGGCG
>DATNRH010000327.1 GCA_036703605.1 Candidatus Obscuribacterales bacterium
GACTACCCCCGCCCCGCTCTGTATGGAGGTCAGCGAGTCTTTAGAAGCAACGGAATCTCCGAGGAGCACTGTAGTACCGGCGTCAGCTTCTGCAGACCTGAGAAGGAACACCAAAATAATGACCCAAAGTGGCGGCGAGGATGGATCTTCTGCGGAGCTAAAATCTAGCCAGTCAAAGGGCGGTAACGAAGGCGAGCCCAATGGTGGTGCCAGCGACGGCAACAAGGACAACTCTGCAGCAGCAACAACGGCAACACAGGCAGCAGGAGACAACAAGGAATCCCCTTCAGTTGCAGGAGCAACCGATCAGGGAGCTGATCAAGACGACAAGAAAGAAGGGGGACTGTCTCCAACTCCTCAGCCACAGTCAAATTCATATTTGCAGGGATACCCTGCTCATCTAACCCCTCAGCCTGGTGCAGGCTATTATGTAGGTTATGGTCAGTCGCAAGTTACACCAGAACCACCTTCACCAGCTGGTCCAGGACCAACTGTCTATGATATGGGATCTTTTTTCCAACAACCTGCAGGTTTTGCGCCTCATAATAGCCCTTTTGGTGTTCCCCAGACTCCTCTTTCGCCAAGGGGGAGTGGTGGCATGGGCGGGATCCCTCCAGCTTCACCTTTGTTTCCACGAGTTTCCACTGCGTCTGGAGCAGGTCTAATGCCAACAGGAGCAGGAATTGAACAACGTCCAGGTGCCCCTCCCAGTCCTTCCGTTCCTTACCTATCCCCTCCGCTTGGTCCGAATACCATGTATCAGAATTACCCAGTCAATGGAATGGGTCATGGTGACTCTCCCGATGGTGGCGATATGTCAGGTTGGGGTGACAGGTAAGTTTAGTTTTGAAAACATTTTGTTGTTGAAGTCTTTTGGGTTTGTCTTTATATTTTTGATTCAAGTATACTGACTGAGCCACCCTTGCATTTCATGCTACTTTGTTCTTCGATGATGTAGAAACCATCAAAATTCTTTCCAGCAAGGTTCGCCACAAGTTAATGCTCAAGGGTTGCCCGTCCCCTATATGACAGGCGTCGGCCGTGGAGGGCGATCGTATTCTTTTGAAGAAACCATGCTGCCTCCTTCCGCTGCAGGACAAGACCAGCAAGGCAATCCGGCTTACTCTCCCTCACCTTATGGTCACAACCAGAATGGTGAGGGGGGTTCAGGAGGAACACTGTTTGCGCACCAACAACCATGGGGATATGCTGGAGGACCAGGTGATATGTACGGGACACCAGCTTCCCCTCTGCAGCCACGTCCAGCAGCACAAATGCCGGTCTACCCCGGGCAAATGGGCGGCGGAATGAGACAAATGGGGCTTTACGGACAATACTATCCGGCAACATCGCCTGGACCTCCCATTCAAACCACCGACTCCAATAAGGGACCTGATGGCGCAAATCTGTTCATTTTTCACATACCCAACCACTTCACAAATCTCGATATGTACAATCTATTCTGTGCGTACGGAAATCTGTTGAGTGTTCGCATCATGGTGGAAAAGGACACTGGTCGAAGCCGTGGATTTGGTTTTGTCTCATATGATGCCCCTGCATCGGCAGCCCTTGCCATAAAAGAGCTGAACGGTTTTGCTGTAAGTTTGATTTAATGGTGCTGGTGATAAATGAATACGAGAATTCCATTGTTTACAGCACAGTTCCCGAGCTTGCTTGGCTGACATTATTTTTTGATTTGTCTTGCACGTCACTAGATTGGTAACAAGCGATTGAAGGTACAACACAAACAGATAAGACCATCTGATCAACAAAGAGATAACGCTCAAGGGTGGGGAGATGGAGCATTCCAGCGAGAGGCATATGGTTCTCATCTTCCGCCCTCGGGCCCCATGGCGGCCCAGAATATGCCCCCGTCATCACCGTGGTATGACGCCCAGAAAGAAGCTCCCCATTCAAATGTACCAGGCGGAGAAGATGGAACTGGAGAAGTTCACCCCGATAGTGCATCGCGTTCGCCTGGACCAGAAGGGACGAGCGATCCCGTTACTCTTGGACAAGGAGATGGAATGAATCCCTTATCAAATCTCGAACCTCTACGGGACGCACTGCCACACGAGTAGGCTGTTGGTAGAC
>DATNRH010000328.1 GCA_036703605.1 Candidatus Obscuribacterales bacterium
TAGCCATAGTGGGGACCCCGCTTGAGAAGCGAATCGAAGAACTTGCAGAGAAGGGGAATAGAAGCAGCCGCAGAACCATCATTGGCATACCAGCCCTGAAAGAGAATTGTTGGGAACTCCTGCTTAAGCAAGCGGATGAGGGGTAGGAGGCCAATGCCGTAGGCGTACATGCCAAGGGGATCACCCTGAGTGACTCCGACCTTGCTGTAGAAGACAAAGGTGTTACCAGAGGGGTCGTGCGCAACAAGGCGGATCCAGTGTTTATAACAATTGAAGGTAAAGAGGGCCCCCTGGGGCCATTCATGGCGGATTGTCCAGAGCATGGTTACACGGTTCATTTCATTGAAGGCATTTTTGGCGTCGATACAGAGGAAACCAAAGTCATCATCCGTGGCGTGTTCCTTCCAGAATTGGGAAGCTGCGTGAACAGCGCCTTCGATGCCGGCCTGTAAGCCAACACAGAGTTGGTCAACACCGCAGACTTCGGTGGCGGATGGGCCAGCCACAGCGAGGAAGCACTTGGCGATCATACGGCGCCAGATGTGTCCAATACCAATGGGGCGAACACCGGGGTTTTTGTCGAGGGCAATGAGGCAACAGCTTAGTAAGGCACGGATGGCGGGCCAAGGGACAAGTTGATTGGACATCAGTTCAGTGAGAGTAGCAAGAGCTAGGCGCAATCGGTCACTGGCTTGGCGGTGTTGAGTGAGCCAACTTCGCAGCTCATGGGCATGCATGCCATCAAGGCCACAAGAGCCGCGAATACGGCGTGCCACTTTCAAGACAATATCGTCGGAGATTGTGAGGGGAACAAAGGTGGGAAGTGTTCCGTAGTCATGGAGGGTCCTGTAGTCGGTCGGGGTTGGATCTGGATGTTTGGATTCGAGGAGATCTTGGACAGAATGGCCATCAGCGGTATCACCAGGGTAGAGAAGGGAAGTCTGTTCGACATCGGTAATGTACTGAACTGCTTTGCGGAGCTCCCCTCGTTGGACTAGAGTGTTGAATCATTTGAGACGCTGGGATGGAGTGGTATAGCGGCGGCGGCGAGTGAGGCTAGAGG
>DATNRH010000329.1 GCA_036703605.1 Candidatus Obscuribacterales bacterium
GATGTCTATTTTCAGATATCAGGCTTGATCTAGCCCACTGCTAAAACCTAGGAATTAACGGGAATCCTGAAGGTAGAGCATCGCGATCGCTGAACTAAAAAGCAGTTGCTTGCTTCGTTTCCGTCCCGCTGGCGTCCATCGCCCCATCCGACGGGTGCCCCCTGAGTAGGTTGCTTTCCAACTACAATCGCTCTACTCCATGCGCTAGCCGATACACTGGGTGCACTCTCTTAGCGCATCGTGTGAATCGGCTATGCTGCTGAGCATGGAAGCCATGGTGTAGGTGTGGATAGCTCCAAATACTGGCTATCTGCCAACCTGCTGGTCTATGGAGTGTTTCCCTAGGCTTTTGTGTCTTGACTCTTTGTTGTTACTACGCTACTGCGATCGTCCATCCAATGACCAATGATGTTGACCTGATCAAACACCTTAGTCCCAGCGCAATGGATCAGATTATGCTGTACCTTGCGTTCAGTGCCATGCGCACCAGCGGACATCGGCACGGTGCCTTTTTAGATGCTGCGGCCACGGCTGCCAAGTGTGCGATATATATGACGTACCTTGAGCAGGGGCAAAACCTCCGCATGACCGGTCATCTGCATCATATTGAGCCCAAGCGGGTCAAGGTCATTGTTGAGGAGGTGCGCCAAGCCTTAACAGAGGGCAAGCTACTGAAAATGCTGGGGTCTCAAGAACCTCGGTATTTGATCCAACTCCCCTACGTATGGCTAGAGCAATATCCATGGGTTCCAGGCCAACACCGCATTTCAGGGTCAAGCCTCACCCCCGACGAAAAACGTCAAATTGAAGAAAAGCTGCCCGACGTCATTCCTGATGCTCAGCTCCTCAATTCGTTCCAGTTTATGGACGTGATCGAGTTTCTCCACATGCGATCGCAGGAAAACCTGCCGTCAGAACGCTGCTTGCCGTTGAGCGAAGCGCTGGCAGAACATATTAAACGACGCCTCATTTACTCCGGTACTGTCACCAAGGTGGACTCTCCTTGGGGGCTCCCTTTCTACGCGCTAACCCGGGCCTCATACTCTCCGGCTGATGAAGAAGAGCGCACCTACATCATGGTGGAAGATACCGCTCGTTATTTCCGGCTCATGCGAGGCTGGGCCGAACGCCAACCCAAGGTGGTTCGCATTCTAGAAGAATTAGACATTCCCAGCGATCGCCTTGAAAAGGCGTTAGATGAGCTGGATGAAGTCATTCGCAATTGGGCCGATCGCTACCATGAAGCGGGAGGCGATCCAACCGTCCTGCAAATGGTGATTGGCCCTAAGGATGATTAGTCTGCTTATTATACCTATCTGCATACGAGTGGTTTGAGGGCAGAGAAGACGAACCTACGTCAAGATCTGCTGATTTGGGTAGACATGTGAATGCCTATGGTGGTTAACCTGGGTATATCCGTGTTAAATTACCTCTTTATTGGTGTTGCATGATACGCGAGATTGGGATTACTGAGGATATCCTCAAGGATCTCATTGGGGAGTGACTTGCGGTGGCGATCGCCATTTGCCGCGTCTATGGGGTGCAGTCATGACCTACCATCTCAGGGTGACCGATTTACCGAGTAGCGAACGCCCTCGGGAACGATTAATGCTCCACGGAGCCAAAAGCCTGTCTACGGCAGAGCTGATTGCAATTTTGTTGGGGACGGGGCAAGGCCCGGGTAAGCTGTCTGCTGTGGGGCTGGGTCAGCATATTTTGCATAAAATGAGCGAACATCAGCGGGATGCTCTGACGGTGCTGCGCGATATTACCGCCTCGGAGCTGATGCAAATTCAAGGTGTTGGCCCTGCCAAAGCCACCACCATTTTGGCGGCCATTGAACTGGGTAAACGGGTGCTGCATTCTCGCCCCAGCGATCGCCCAATTGTTGATGATCCAGCGATCGCCGCCTCAATTTTGAGCCCAGACTTGATGTGGCAATCCCAAGAACGATTTGCCGTTGTGTTGCTGGATGTCAAAAATCGGCTGATTGGTACCCAGGTGATTACGATTGGCACGGCTACGGAAACCCTGGCCCATCCTCGCGAAATCTTTCGAGAGGTGATTCGTCAAGGGGCAACTCGTTTGATTGTGGCCCACAACCATCCCTCCGGTAGCGTAGACCCCAGCCCTGAAGATCTCTATCTCACACGCCAACTGCTAGAGGCAGGGCAACTTTTGGGTGTGCCGCTGTTAGATCACTTAATTTTGGGCAACGGCACCCACGCCAGCCTTCGCCAACTAACGCCGTTATGGCACGAACTTCCTCAGGGAGACTAGGATGGAGGCAGGATGAACCCCTGCTGATGTGGTAAGGACTTCTTCTCCAGCAATTCTCAGTATGAACATCTTGCATGAGCTTATTAAGAACAGTGTCAATAGATTTGTTGAAAAAGCTCATTCTTTCGTTCAGGATTCGGCAGCTTGGGCAAGCTACTGGTCAAAATGAGAGTTGCTGCTTCTTCTCTGAGCTGGTTGCACAGGATGAAATCCTAGCGTATACTAAAGCCTCGAATTATTCTGAAGCTATGTGGTTTTATAGCTTTAGCGATGCTCTGAGTACACGGTGGCATTAAGTTCATCTCAGATTATTGATTGAGTTAAATGATAAGGAGGCCGCCATTCCGGAAACACTCACGCTAACTGTCAGTTTGCGAGGCACTAGAGAGGTTAAAAGCAGCTATCAGCTATTTCGGCTGGCTGGCTTGCTTGATGCCTTTTCTGAACCGACTTTCCGCAAAGTGTTCAGCGCCTACGCCGATGAAGATCCCAAAAACCTCATCCTAGATTTGTCCCAGATTGACTTTGTAGACAGCTCTGGCTTGGGGGCACTTGTTCAGCTTGTTAAAAAGGTGCAAACGGCTGGGGGCAGTATGCAAATTGTGACTAACCCCCGCGTGACGCAAACGGTCAAGCTTGTGCGGCTAGAAAAGTTCTTGGCGCTGCAGCCGTCGGTGGATGTCGCGATCGAGAATGTCAACAAGCCGGCAGACTAGTCCCTGATTGTCCTACCCTAATTGGGCTGGAGATAGCTAAAGAACTCTATCATCTGCCCCACGATTCCGCTCTAGCCTAGGTCACTCTAGAATGCTTGAGTTGAAGGATCTGTTGGTTGCATCGTAGATGATGCGAGTCAAGCTGAAGATCTGGAGCATGGGCATTGATGACCATGGAGGCGTGGGGCGATGTCGGGGCAAAAACTTAAGTGGAGCCATCGTCTACAGTGGTGGTGCTCTACCGCTTTCTTGTTAATTTATAGTTGTGTTGAACTTGATATGATGATACTGAGTGTTCATGGGGGCTGACCCATCGTTGACCTGGTCTAGTGAGCAAGTTCAGCGCCTTTCCCCAGCAGCCTTGGCTTACATAGGTGATGCTGTCTATGAGTTGTATGTAAGGCAGTTATACCTATTTCCCCCCAAGCGTCCTCGGTTGTACCATCAGCTTGTGGTGGCTCAGGTTCGGGCAGAGCAACAGGCGAGTTATCTTGATGTGTTGCAACCTTTTCTTACAGAGCATGAGAAGGAAATGGTTCGACGGGGCCGTAACGCTGCATCCAATCGCCCATCGCGCCATGACCAAAGCACGTATCAACAATCAACAGGATTAGAAGCGTTAGTGGGATATTTGCATTTGACGGATCCCCAAAGGTTGCAGCAGTTGCTGGATATTCTCAAGCCGGAGGTGCTGTCAGCAAGTGCTTCTTCATAAATTTAGAGTCTCGTACCCTCAACATTTGAGATGCTGCTGTAAGACCATGTCGACTCCCGTTATCCGTCATGCAGATGGCTGAGGATATCAAAGTTTGATTGCTGTTGTTAGATAACCGCTGATCCCCCGGCGCTGCCACGTAAGCGGTCGTTTATCGCCCCTAAACAATGCCTTGCTTCAAAGTGTAGATGACTCCTAGTGAATGCGATCGCTGCCTATCTAGAACGTGATTGGGCATCAGGCTCTGACGTCTACTGTATTGGGTGTTGAGAGGATGGCTGTCTTGCATCCATCGTTGCTGAGTGGCGATGAATCGAGAGGCCATTCTTGGCTCACACTCCTTTTAACTCTCTTGTTTAACTCTCTACATCTAAGTCCCTACACCCACCGTATTTGCGAGAAAGCGTTCTATGGCTCCTAAACCTAATCGTTCAAGATCATCTAGCGATCGCCCCTATGATCGGGCTAGTCGTCCATCATCTGGCCGTCCTTATAAGGGCAAAGCCCGTCCTAGTGCTCCATCCTCTTCAACAGATCAGCCCATTCAGCGTAAGCGTCGGGTTGATCCTTCGTCGGATGCTAAGCCCTACAAGCGTCGGATTGAATCAGATGCGAACCCATCCTACAAGCGTCGGGTTGATCCTGCTTCAGACGCTAAGCCCTACAAGCGTCGGGTTGGCCAAGAAGCACCGATCGCCGATGATGCGCCTCGGCCACGGCTGAAAAAATCAGGGCGCGATCGCCCCCCACGTTTCCGAGCTGAAGCCACGCCGTCTCGCCGACCCTTAGAATCCTTGCCGCCCGTTGATGATCCCAGCGATATCTTATCCGACGATGATCCACAATCTGACCTCATCTATGGACGGCATAGTGTTGTGTCTGCCCTAGAAAGCGAGCGCAGCCTCAACCGCATCTGGATTACTGCTAAGTTACGTTACGATCCCCGCTTTTATACCCTGCTCCAAGAGGCTAAACGTCAGGGAACCGTCATTGATGAAGTCACCCCTCAGCGCATTAGTCACCTCACTCGCCATGCCAACCATCAAGGGGTCGCGGCCCAGGTCACACCCTACCAGTATTTAGACTTAGAAGAGCTAATTACGATGGCTAAGTCAAAAGCTGAAAAGCCTGTCCTGATTGCCATTGACGGTGTGACTGATCCCCATAACTTAGGAGCGATCGCTCGGACTGCAGAGGCTCTGGGTGCCCAAGGGATCGTGATCCCCCAGCGGCGATCGGTGGGGATCACGTCCACCGTGATGAAGGTAGCGGCTGGAGCTTTAGAAACTCTTCCAGTTGCAAGGGTTGTCAACCTTAGCCAAGCCTTGGAAGAATTGAAGCAGGCAGGGTTTTGGATCTATGGAACTGCCGCCAATGCCGCTGATAAACCCATTCACACGGTGACCTTTGATAGTGCAACGGTACTGGTGATTGGCGGAGAAGGGGAAGGTTTAAGCGTGTTAACTCAACGCCATTGTGATGCACTTGTGTCTGTGCCGCTGCAGGGACGGACTCCCAGCTTAAATGCGTCGGTTGCGGCAGGAATGGCGCTGTATGAGATCTATCGGCAGCGATGGAATAATACGGTGCATATGAATGCTTTACAAAAAAAGAGCAACGGAGTATAACGAAGCTTGAACCTTCTTTAAGGTGGATAAACTTTTTGACTCAAACTTACGCAAGAATGCTTAACGGGGCGCTGTAGGGCTTATGAGTGATATTTGGTTAAGTATGCTGGAATTTCTGGGGCAAGCTTGGTGGGCTGAGGTTATTACCGATAACCCGCGCTGCACCTACTACTTTGGCCCATTTGCAAGTTCGAGTGAAGCCGAGTCAGCGAAGGCTGGCTATGTTGCAGATTTGCGGCAAGAAGGTGCGACCAATATTCGAGTGACGATTAAGCGTTGTAAGCCAGATCCCAAAGATCTCACTCTTTATGAGGGTGCAGATGAAGATGATGCTGCTTTGCAAGTTGGAGGCTTGCCTATCTTTAGCAGCTAGAGTTCTTGCTGGATTGAAGGCTGGTTGAGTGGGAGAACATTGGCGCTAGCGATCGCTCCGGTATTGACAGTGATTGGAGGATCGTTGGCGCATCTCACAACCTATGCTTTGAGATCAGCTAAGGGTGCTTGCTCAGATTGACGACGATAAAAAAAGCCTGCTGCACTGCGATCGCTTTGGCATAAGCGATTCTTGGTGGAGCCTTGGTGCATTTTAACGGTAGATCACTAGATGCTTCCTTCACAAGGTATCGTCGGTGATTGAATTGCTAGGAAGGTCTTCAGGATGAAGCTGGATATCGGCCAGCCAGGCTTGGATATCGGTGATCACTTGCTGCGGAACTTCCCAAGGAAAGAGGTGAGCCGTGTTTGGGTATTGCTGAAATTGCCCTTGCTGTAGCTGCTGGGCTGTTTCAGCGCTGGCGCTAGCCATGATGTGGCGATCGCATTCTCCGGCTAGAACTAAGGCAGGGCATGAAATAGATGACAGATCTGCTGTGCGATTGTAGCCCGAGCGAATCGCTTGGTTGAGGGCAGCAGTCGCGTGGCGTGAGGTTTGTAGATAGGCACTGAGGGCGGCATCGGCAAGGTATTGGTAGGTGCTGGGCGTATGCCGCTGAATGAGATATTGGTAGAGCGATCGCCGCCCAAAGGTGTCAATGTTCCACTGCCAGCCAGGAACGAGTCGGTTCACAATTGAGGCAATTCCTGTATTGGCTACCTCCATCCAGCCTACTGGCGGATGATTGCTGCGAGGATGGGCTGCTGTGGCCACCAAGATGAGTCCAGCCAAGCGATCGCCCTGAGATAGTGCTAGTTCCATTGCTAAAATGCCCCCCAGTGACCAGCCCAAGGCGATATAGCGATCGATGTTGAGCTGATCAAGTAATTGATGAAGGTCAGCCAGATGATCCTGCATGGTAAAGGCCTGGTGAGCTGGACTGCCTCCATAGCCTCGCAGATCGGGTGCAATCATCTGAAACTGCTGTGATAGAGGTTGCGTAAACACCTCCATGCAGCGGCTAGAGCCAGGGTGGCCGTGGAGACATAGGATCGGAAATCCTTGACCTGTTGTATGCACATTAAGGGCTATGGGCATTGTTCTGTGGGCTGGGATGAGCCCGTGGATGAAGGGTTTTGAGATAGGCCAATCAGGAGAGGACGATAGGGTGTTATCTATGCCATTATCCCTTAGAGATCACTAGATGTAGTGGCAATGCTCCAAATCTCCGTTTATCCTAAGTCGTGAGTCTTAGGAATTCTCGTCTGCTTGCGGCGAGGAAGATGTCAACTAGCAGCTTGTCCAAGTTGCCAAGTTTTGACTGAAAGAATCAGCTTTGCCACCAAAGCTATTGACACTGTTCTCGACAAGATTGGGCAAGATGTTCATACTGAGAAGCGCCGTTTAGCTTAGCCTGCCATGGATTGCGGTAAGTACGGCAGGCTAGTATGAAGAGCTGGCTTGGCGATGCTAACGTCTGGATATAAGGATTGAGATGCGGCGACGACGACGAAGGCGAAGACCCTGGATACGCATGGCTTGTCTGGGCGGTATGTTGGCACTACTGCTCGTGTTGCTGCATACCTGTGTTTGGAGTCCGTTGAGTGCTCGTCTTGCGCGCCCAGATCCTCCCTTGGTGGTGGCGGGCGATACCAATCGGGATGGCAGACTGTCTAGGGATGATTTACGCGATCGTCATCTGTGGACTTGGGAGTCTGGGATGTTGATCCTGGCCAATGTGGATGATGATGACGGCAACGGCATCGCTGATGCAGCGGATACGGTGGTGAATGGCCCAGCGGATGAACAGGATCTAGCGATCGCCACCATTACCCTCACGCCTGGGCAACTATCCTCCTCAGAGTTGTGGGTTGATGTGAATATGGAATCGCGTCTGGCCATCAACCTATTTCAGCGAGTTGATGATCAGTGGCAGTTCCTTGATCTCAGTCGTCCAGTGCCTTTGACGGTTCCATCTAGAACCTCTCAGGGAAATGATCCCATAGTGCTAACGCTGGGGATTGAGGCGAAGCAATTTGCCCAAACCAATTGGCCTGGGTTAACGCGGTTGACCGTGCGCCTGCAGGATGAAAAACGACGAGCGATCGCTACCGATGCGATCGCCTTGCGGGTGGCTCCCTGGTTGATGCTGCCCAATTCTGCTCGCACCACGGATCTCTACATCGGCGTGGGCTACTACGACAATGACCAAATGCGATCGCAGCTAGACCGCATCCTGCCGCGATTGGGCGTGACTCTGCATGAGTATGAAAGCGACAACTGGCAGGACATGTGGACGCAAGACATGATGGAAATTGGCTACCAGGAAATACCAGGGCATTCAGGGATGCATGTGGTATTACGCGCCAATCGAGACGATGAGCAATATCCCAAAACCTTGCTGGCCCCCGATGTCGGCTATATTACCGTGGGTGAGCCGCGCAATCTGAATGTGGCGGATGAGCTGGCCGACTGGTTTGGCAATCTAGAGGTGACACCGCCAATTAAGGACTTTCCTCTGGGGCGATCGTACTATGGGCGCAACACCAAAACCGGGGTTGAGATGCACCCCATGATTGTAGATTTCCTGAGGCGTCAGGGGGTGCAAACGCCCCTGTGGTTGGATACCTCTTGGCTGCTTATTAAGCATGTGGACGAACTGATTAGCTTTGTTCCATCTCCCGAGGGTCAGCCCTATGTGCTGGTTCATGATATGGAAGACGGGATTAAACTACTGCAGGACTTGCGATCCCAGGGGGCAGGGGAGGAATGGATTGGGGAACCGCCCATGACAGTGAATGAAGCCCTAGAAACCTATAGTTCGATCAGCTCACGGATGCAGCGCTCTGTGCTCGATCGCATTATCCGTATGGTGAGGCAAGACCTAAAGATTAATGAGGATCGGATTATTCGCCTGCCTGTGGTGTTTACGGGGCTGCGCAATGCCTCTACGCTCTGGTCGAATTCAGTGAACTCGGTGTTTGTCAACGGCACATTGATTCTCGGCGATCCCCACGCGCCGCTGGTGAATGGCGAAGACTATATTCAACGGGTGATTCGCCAGCGTTTAGCTCAAGCTAGAATTCGGGTTGAGTTTGTAGACGACAGACCCTATCAAGCCAATCATGGCAATGTTCATTGCGCTACCAACACCAAACGACAAACGCTGCGTCCCCAGTTTTGGTCGTATCTCACATCCAGTTAAGCAGTGAGGCTCATGTTGACTAGCGGCCTGTTCCATTCGCCCCATCCTGAACGTAAGCATGGACCGTACTAACGAAGCTCTTGATATGGTTCTCAACCAACTTGGATGAACGGTTCATCCTGGGAATTGCTGTCCAGTTGAGGGAATATCAGACAGAGTACACCTGGGATTGATAAGCTAGGGAACGGTCTGCTAGTTCATTCATCATGGCTGAACGAAAGGCTATGACGGTTTTTCTGTCCATATCGCTAGGATTGTCCTGAACTGGGGCGATCGCCCTCTGCTTGGCTTGCTACCCATGAGCCTGTACCAGGCCGACGGAGGATAGCGTTAGAGTATTCCATTATCTGCTTCGCGAGGTTAGTTCATGTCATTCATCCGCGAGTTGCACCATCAACTCATCCGTAAGGAGCGATCGGCCGTTGAGATTACCCAGGAGTCCCTGGATCGGATCACGGCTCTAGAGCCCCATCTGCACAGCTTTTTGCACATCACCGCTGAGCTAGCCTTAGATCGAGCCAAGCAGGTCGATAGCCAACTGGCTGCCGGGGAAACCCTAGGGCTTTTGGCGGGTATTCCCATTGGCATCAAAGATAATCTCTGTACCCAGGGGATTCCCACCACCTGTGGCTCGCGGATTCTGCAGGAGTTTGTGCCGCCCTACGAGTCTACGGTGACCCAAAAGCTAGCGGCGGCGGGAGCGATCATGATGGGTAAAACCAACATGGATGAGTTTGCCATGGGTAGCTCAACGGAAAACTCGGCCTATCAATTGACGGCCAATCCTTGGGATCTGGAGCGGGTGCCTGGCGGCTCCTCCGGCGGTTCGGCAGCGGCGGTGGCGGCGGGTGAATGTGTGGTGTCCCTTGGGTCGGATACCGGTGGCTCTATTCGTCAGCCTGCTTCTTTCTGCGGTGTGGTGGGCATGAAGCCTACCTATGGGCGGGTGTCTCGCTATGGGCTGGTGGCCTATGCGTCCTCGCTGGATCAGATTGGCCCCTTCGGGCGCACGGTGGAAGATGCGGCGATTTTGCTGGAAGCGATCGCTGGCTATGATCCCCAAGATGCGACCAGTCTGAAGGTCGACGTTCCTAGCTATACGGCGGGTTTAACCCCAGAGCTGAAGCCCGGTACCAGGGTTGGCATTATCCAAGAAACCTTTGGTGAAGGTCTAGATCCAGTGGTGGCTGAGGCGGTGCATGCGGCGGTGCAGCAACTGCAGGCCATGGGGGCGGAGATTGTTGAAATTTCCTGTCCTAAGTTCCGCTATGGCCTGCCGACCTACTACATCATTGCGCCGTCGGAAGCGTCGGCCAACCTGGCTCGCTACGACGGGGTGAAGTACGGGTTTCGGAGTGATGAAGGCGATAACCTGATCTCGATGTATGCCAAAACGCGGGCGGAGGGCTTTGGCCCCGAGGTGAAGCGGCGGATCATGATCGGCACCTATGCCCTGTCTGCTGGCTATTACGACGCCTACTACCTCAAGGCTCAGAAGGTGCGTACTCTCATTAAGCAAGACTTTGAGCGGGCGTTTGACCAGGTGGACGTGTTGGTCTGCCCCACAGCACCGACAACCGCCTTCAAAGCTGGGGAAAAGGTAGACGATCCCATCAGCATGTATCTCTCGGACTTGATGACCATTCCAGTGAACCTGGCGGGGCTGCCGGCCCTCAGCCTACCCTGCGGTTGGGATGCCCAAGGGTTGCCCATTGGTTTGCAGTTGATTGGCAATGTTCTGCAAGAAGCATCGCTGCTTCAGGTTGCCTATGCCTATGAGCAGGCCACGGATTGGCATAAACGTCGTCCATCTTTGGATACGGTTGCTTAGGGGCGATCGCGGGTATCCTGTATCCAGATGTTTATCGGGTCGATTGCCATGCTTGATCTCCTAAGCCTACTGCCGTTAGTGGGTGGTGGTGCTGTTGGGGTAGCTGGGCTATATGGAGCCTTGATGCTGCTACTGTTTGCCTACCAGCGCCGATTGATTTTTCATCCATCCCCGACGGTGACTCGCACGCCGGCTGAGCTAGGTCTGGCTTACGATGTAATCCAGTTGCCCTATGCCCAGGGGCGGGAATGGGTGCAGGGTTGGTGGATGCCGAGCGATCGCCCCCAAGCTCCCACGGTGCTCTACCTTCACGGTAATGGCATCAATATGGGGGCTAATGTCGAGGCGGCGGCGCGGTTCCATGCCCTGGGTCTTTCGGTGTTCATGATCGACTACCGAGGCTATGGTGAAAGTTCGGGTGGGTTTCCCAGTGAGCAGCGGGTGTATGAAGATGCCGATCGCGCTTGGCATTACCTCACCGACCAGCGCCAGATTGCACCGGAGCATATGGTGCTCTATGGTCATTCCCTAGGCGGCGCGATCGCCATTGAACTAGCCGCTCGCCATCCCGATGCTGGTGGTTTGGTAATCGAAAGTTCCTTTACCTCCATGCGGGAGATGGTTACCCGCGCCACGGTCTACGATCGCCTGTTTCCCATCGATTGGATCTTGACCCAACGCTTTGATTCCCTCACCAAGGTGCGATCGCTCCAGTCGCCGGTGATCTATATCCACGGGACGGCGGATCCAGTGGTGCCCTCGGATCTCAGTGCTGTGCTTTATGACGCGACGGCAGCGCCAGCGGAACTAGTCTGGATCCCAGGAGCAAACCACAATAATGTGGCGGAAGTAGGGGGCGATCGCTACCGGGCTGCTCTGATCCAGTGGCTGCGCTCCCATTACCCAAATGCCGATCGTTTAGATACCTACAAGACTAGCCCTGCCTCCAATGTGGTGTGCTGAAAGCTGTAGCCAGCATCCTTCAGGTTTGATACCTGGGCATTGTAGGAACGGGTGCTGGGTTGCTTGGCATCCTAGGTGACGGGGGGCAGTTGGTGACGCTGACAAACGAGGTCAATCAACTGCTTGCCGGTGGTGGATGAATCCTGCACGAGGTTATAGATGCCTTGGAGACCCTGCTACTGCAACTTAGGGCTTGGTGGCGTTTAACGTGTGGAGGGTAGCGATCGCTTCAACGTTCTTCACGTGCCTTCTTGCTCTTGTCGCTTGCTGTTGCGATTCGGGTGCCGCCGCTAGTCTTGATGAGTTGACCTCTTTTCAGGAAACTGAAACGTTCTGTTTTGCTTTTGACGCTTGGTTCTTGAATGGTGACCTGAGTCTGCCAAGCGCGATCGCTCAAAATGGCAGGTTCATCGTTTCGATCGCATTGGACAGCCGCTGCACAAATTGGCGACCCCACAGGGCTGACAATACACCAACAACTAAGGGGACGGCGATCGCTCCCCCCCACCTGACTGTCCCCACTGCAGCCCAGTTTCCATCGGTCATGTCTACCGACAGCCACAGACCTGCTAGGATGGGCACCCCACTCAGAAAGACCCCGATGAGGAAATGGCGGACAACCATGCCCCACTGGCGGGAACTTGATACTGGTAATGGATCGTTTGATTGATCGTGATTAGACGCCATTGATTTACTCCAATTGTGAGGAAATGAATAGTGACTGAGCACCTGATTTAGCTTATCGCCCACTGTTAAGCACAAACATCCTGCTAATCGGTTCACCGAGTTGGAGCAGGGGAAGCTCCTAGCTATCGATCGCTGGATGTGGTGACGCATGGGCGTGGCTGATGTGCCCATCGCTATGCTTACGGTACTTGACTCACCTGAACACTCGTTGATGGCCCGATCGAGGGGCGGTCTACCTCGTATTTCAACGCGAGTAAACCCGCCCGGCGTGGCGGTGCATGGGCGATCGCAAAGTCAGTCCTATGTTGAGCGATCGCTACGGATAATGACTGCCTTAAGCTCACCTCAAAGGCTTCGATATCCGGTGGGGTCGCATGAAAGTCCACCACCGTACAATTGCTAAACTGAGCCTCCCAAGTTAGTCCCGAACAATCTCGTAATCGCAATGCACTGGCAGGGGCCTGGGTGACACTGAATAGGCACAGGCTGCTTATTCCTAGGGCTAGGGGGATGGATAAGATTTTCATGGTTCGCTCTTCTCCTTGTCCTTACTAAAGAGGGGCTGACTCATCGATGAGCGCCAGCAATCTCCCAATTCGTATGGCCTTGCCGCAGCAGGTGCAGAATGTCTAGCTCGCGATTGGTAAAGAGATGCCGATAGTCGGCGGCGGGGGAGGTTCGGTAATCTTGAGTAAACACCTTTGGCGCAATGGTTGGGCCGAGGTGTCCGTTGACTATGGCGAAGGCGAAATACATTATGTTGTCTGGCAGATCGCTACTGGGCTGCTTTGATCCAGTGGCTGCGCTCCCATTACCCAAACGCCGGTCTAGATACCTACAAGACCAGCCCTGCCTCCAATGTGGCGTGCTGAAAGCTGTAGCCAGCATCTTTCAGTTTTTGATTAGACACCCGAGCATTGTAGGGACGGGTGCTGGGTTGGCTGGCATCCCAGGTGACGGGGGGCAGTTGGTGACACTGACAGACGAGGTCAATCAGGTGCTTGACGGTGGTGGGTGAATCCTGCACGAGATTGTAGATACCTTGGAGACCCTGCTCCTGAGCCAAGGCGATCGCTCCCACAATGTCGTCTAGGTGAATCCAGTTGCTGGCGTCTTCGCCCGTGCCGGGTCGGGTGGTGCCCGCTGCTCGCTGAAAAATTCTCACCAGGGATCGACCAGGGCCGTAGATGCCGCCTAGGCGAAAGATGCAGACTCGGCGCTGGTCTGTGGCGGTGGAGAGCAGAATCCGTTCGGTGTCGGCCAGAATCTTGCCATTGTCGGTACTGGGGGCGATCGCTGTGGTTTCATCTACCCAGGCTCCCTGGCGATCGCCATAGACCGCGTAGCTGCCGGTGTAGATCACTTGGGTGAGCTGGGGCAAGCTGGGCAGCAGATCGGCGAGCACCTGGGCGGTACCCAAATAGGTGTCAGCATAGGCATCGGCCCGCGCTGCGCCTAGGGTTAGCACGAGGGTTTGTTGATCGGCTAGGATCTGGGCAAGGCCTTCCCGATCATGGCCCCGCACGACGTGAACCTGGTGGGCGATCGCCTCTAGCTCTGGAACCCGCTCTGCACGAGTGGTGGTGGCTGTAACT